>JBDTPH010000023.1:0-9886 GCA_039932795.1 Chloroflexota bacterium | reverse complement strand
GCGCGGGCAATGCGGATGTATATATTATAAATAGCCCATGAGCCTAACAGGAATCCCTCAGTAATCACTAAAAACATAATCAAATCGAAAAGACTTGTATCGGGTGTATTGGGCGAGAGGAACGCGACTAGGCTCCAGAACCCAAAGCCAAGGGTAGAAAGTTCAATGGCTTCGATGACTGCGATCCTGGTTCGAAGGTTTGGGGCTGAAGACTGCAATGTAGCTTCCATGATATTCTCCTTATTCGGTGGGCAATATTGCCTATTATGGTTTTATTGATTGAAATAATCAACCTACAGCCGTGTTAGGTAAAAAGCTGGTTTATATATTGTGGAGGTTGGGATACTGCGTGAAGCTAGCGTGGGTAAAGCACATGTGCGCTGCGTAAATATTCTTTCCATATATTAATCCAAAAATTGGACAATTCACGTATACTTATGAGATATCGTGCTTGGAACTCGTTTGCATCATCAGAAGTCGCGTTTTCAAGCAACCATTTCGTACGTGGGGGTTAAAACATGTATTCCATAGAACGAAAGGCAAAAGTAAGTATGAGTACAAATTTAAGTCAATCAGAGGCAGCGGAACATATTCGCTGGCAGCCGATTGTTGCCAAATATGCGAAACCTCATCTGGGGCGCAGCCTATGGCAGGTGGCGAATACACTGATCCCGTATTTTGCTTTGTGGGGCTTGATGATCTGGAGCATCCAAATCTCCTATTGGATCACGCTGGCACTGGCGATCCCCGCGGCGGGCTTCCTGATGCGGACCTTTATCATTTTTCACGACTGTGGACACGGTTCGTTCTTCAAATCGCAGAAGGCCAATGATTTTGTCGGCAGGATCACGTCCTTTTTGAACTTTACGCCCTACTATCGCTGGAAGCACGATCATGCGATCCATCATGCCACTGCCGGTGACCTCGACCGGCGCGGCACAGGGGACGTGTACACGATGACGGTGAAGGAATATCTCGCCGCGCCGTGGTGGAAGAAGACCGCCTACCGTATCATGCGTAATCCCTTTGCACTGCTGGGAGTAGGCCCATTGATAGTCTTCGTTGTAACCCAGCGCATCCCGCCATCCAAGGGAAAACGCGAAAAAGCCAGTGTCTGGTGGACCAATATTTCACTGGTCGTGGTGATCGGCATCCTATGCTGGTTGATTGGGTGGAAGGCATTCCTCATGGTGCAATTGCCAATCCTGATGATCAGCTCAACGATCGGGGTCTGGCTTTTTTACGTCCAGCACAACTTTGACCCGACCTACTGGGACAACCACGAAGGCTGGGAATTTGTGAAGGCTGGGCTGCAGGGTAGTTCCTTCTACAAGCTGCCGCTCATCCTGCAATGGTTCAGTGGAAACATCGGTTTTCATCACATCCATCACCTGAGCGCGAAGATCCCCAACTACAACCTGCCCAAATGCTATTATGAAAACCCCCTGTTCCATGTGAGGCCATTAACCATACGGGCCAGTCTCAAATCCTTATCTTTGCGGCTCTACGATGAGGAGCAAAAGATGCTCGTCGGTTGGAACGGACTCAAACGTTATCAGACCCAAAAAGTGGAAGCAATGAATACCTAGAATAAAAGAGACTGGCGCAAGCCAGTCTCTTCTGTTGTGTATGAAGGCAATTCAGTTTTTCTTCGCTGTGTTTTTATTCCATTTTCTCGATCACTTCATCCAGTGATACAGCCAGCGCCTTCGTAATCGCCAACAGGATTTCAGTTGTCCCTTTACGTTTGCCTGTTTCGATTTGGGAGAGATATGGCTTGCTAATTCCTGCCGCATCTGCCAACTGCTGCTGAGTCAGGCCGCGGTGCTCGCGCCAGACTTTAATTGGACTTTCACCGTCCAGAATGGCATGAACTACCTCGGCGGGGATCAATTCTTCATCACCGCGTTCAACAGCCGCGCTAATGGCATCAAAGTCGCGAATATCCTCAAGCAACTCAGCCTGTTCAACCAGTTGCAGGTACTCCTCATAAGGAAGGACAGCCCATTCAGGCTTTCCATCCCGTTCGATAATTTGGATTTCTTCTTTCATTTGTAAACCTCTCCGCGTGAAGCGATCTTCAGTACGATAATAATCAGTTGTTCATTCTCTAGCTTGTAAATGACTCGCCAGTCTCCAACTCGCAGGCGATAGCCTTCTCTATCTTGCAGTTTTTTCGCATTTGGAAGTTCAGCGTATGGATTAACTGCAATAGCATCCAGTTTCTCACGAATCAATTTCGCCGTATTGCGGGGCATCCTCAGCAGTGATTTTCCGGCTTCCCTGGAATAGGAGATTTTATACACCAAGCTATGTTAGCACAATGCTAACATTTTTTCAAGGGTGTGTTAGCACAATTTCCCCGCATCATCACACCCTGACATTCTATAGAAATTTTGCGTACTTGTGATCCAATAATCGTTCAAGATAGGGGATCACATTCCAGAACGATTTCAGATTGCGATATTCCCCGACCCAGCGGGCATTCCCTGGATGTGACGTTTTCACTGCACGGATCATCAGATTCTTGGCGGTGTGTTCGATGGGGACAAATTGAGTCACATCGGTGCGATAGCCCATGGTACGCAAAATGTTGGCGCGGAAGGTGTCCGTCAGGATGTCGCCCATTCGCTCGAACAGAATGCCATCGTGAAAGACAGGCAGCAGGGAAGTCGGCAGGGGGATGTGGGACATTTGCTCCTGCAGTTCATGCTGACAGCATGGCGCGCAGACGATCAGCTTGCTTTCCCATAAAATCCCCTGCGCAAGGGCGTCATCTGTGGCAGTGTCACAGGCATGTAGTGCGATGACAACATCGGGTATGACTTCCGGCTCGTACTCGGCGATCTGCCCGACCACAAAATTCAACTGGCTCCAACCCAGCGACTGTACCTTCTGTTGATGACTTTCGATAAGATCCGCTTTGACATCCACGCCGGTGACATGTACGTCCAGGTTGAGGATATCGTGCAGATAATAGTAGGTCGCAAAGGTGAGGTAGGCGTTGCCGCAGCCAAAGTCAACGACATGCAGGGGCTGTCCGCCCAGGGCTTCGAAGGCATCAGTTTCATCCACAAGGCGCAGGAACTCGTTGATCTGTTTGAACTTCCGTTGCATATCCGCCCGGATCCTGCCGTCGTTTGTCAGGATGCCGACTGCCTTGAGGAACGGCTCGGCATTCCCGGCCGAGAGGAGCCTGCTCTTTTGGCGGTCATGCGAAAGATCTGCAACCGGCGCCGCAGCGGATCTGGGTTCGCTCACCAGCGCTTTTCCCTTTTTGGAAATATTGACCTGCAGATTCCCCAGGCTGCTCTCGACAAAAATATTTCGGAAGGGAAGCGCCAGTAGTTCATCCACCTGGGACGCGGCCTCATCGAATGAGTAGTTTTTGGTGACGTCCTTTTTCTCGTCGAACCAGGAAATCTGCAAATGGATCTCGCCCTTGAGCTCCACCGGCCGCAGGATCACTTTCACCCACGGCACGGCCGATCCCTTTTGCTGCCCGCTAAATACCGCACGGATCAGGGATGACGGGGCGAGAATTCGCTGACGAACCTGTTGTTTGTAGTCAACTTCCATGCGGGAAAGTATATCATTTGTGTTTTGTTTGAATCGTTTCCGCCCTCCAACTGACCAATCCTTCATCCCTGTCAGATAATGATGCTCATGATGGCGGACTGCTATTTCAACAAGGGCCCAACCAAATTCCAAAGGTCAGGCGTTTCCAATACTTCCCCGAATGCCTGGACCCATTCTTCGATCCGCCCCACATCCAGGTTGGGATATTTATCTGCAATGGTTCGAATATCCTCCAAATCCTTGGGCCGATGAGCGATTGCCTTCAGGATGACCAGATCTTCGGGAGTCGGAAGGCGAACCGAAAGATCTGCAAAGGATTTTATGCTTCCTCGTTCCACCATCTCTTCTTCAAAAGGAAGGATGCCAAGCGAAACATCAATATCTGTTTCAGTCGGAACATGCATCAATAACAAAATGCGATTTTTCCGAGCAAACTCTTCCGCATCTTGAATGCGTGGACGGATGTTTTCTGCACGGGCACGCTCAAGAAATTTTGGAACATCCTGTGTGGAGAGAAGAAACATCGCGTCGACATCCGCTGTAAAGCGTGGCTTACCCAAAAAGCCAACTGCAATTCCTCCGATGATCACGCCGCGGTTATCGAATTGGTTGAGCAGCCTTTGCAGGGATTCGATCGCTGCGCGAAATGGCTCCAGACTTTTATCCAGCTTCATACTTTGCCTTTATTTTTGCCCACCGCAGGAATACTTCCATCTCCCCATCATCGTCATCGCGCTTCATGCCAGTTTCCAATGCAAAGCGGACTATGGCATTCAGTTTCCGCCAGTGCTCTTCCAATGACATGGCGCGCAACTCCTGCCTTTCGATTTCCTCGACAGCTTTCCAGCGTTCCTTGTAAAAGCGGATATCACCAACGTCCATGAATTTAATTATAGCATGGGGAAATCCTGTAACAACTGTGTCATTTCAGCCACTCCTTCAGGATCTCACGCACGGAACGTCTCATTTCCGATGAAAACTCTGCACCGAACTTATTCAGGTACGTGGCCTGACCAACATTGACAATCCCCTGTGCTGCCATCGACTTGATCCTGATCAGGCGGCTTTGACGTTCCGCGAACATTTCATCGAACTCATCTTTGCCCAGGCGGCGGTACTGGTTCTCGAACACGATGAACTTCTCGTCAAAGCGCGGAGTGTAGTCGCGGTCCTTTTGCTGTTGGGTGGGATAGCCGAAGACAAGCATACAGATCGGGAAGACATATTGCGGAAGGTTGAGCAACTCCCCGTGAGTCTCGTATTGTTCCATGATATCGCCGATGTAGCAGGACCCAATGCCAAACGACTCTGCCGCAATGACCGCGTTCTGTGCCGCGATCAGGGAGTCACAGCAGGCAAGGAACAGGTCACTTTCCTCAGGCTTCTGCATGGTCAGGTCTTTCTGCGCGCAACGTTCCTCCACGCCCGAGGCGAGGAAGTAATCGTACCAGCGCTGGTAATCTGCCAGGAATATCCAGACCATCGGCGCACGCGCGATGAATGACTGGTTATCACAGGTGACCGCCAGTTTGTCTTTTATTGCTTGATCTTTCACATCCAATATCGAATACAACATCAAATTCCCCGCCGTGGGTGCTCGCAGCGTGGCTTTGAGGATCTCCGCCCGCACCTCTGCAGGGATCTCCCGCTCCTGATACGCCCGCACCGACTTGCGCTTCATCAATACATCCATGACCTGGTTCATTTGCCGCTCCCGTTTCTTCGAAGTTGCTTTAATTGTACAACCATTACAGCCTGACTCAACTGTAAGTGCATAGCCTGTCCCGTGTTTTATAATCCATGCGATGCTCACGTACCTGCAAAACATTGTCAAGCTGACCCAAGGCGACTTCACCCTATCGCCGCGGCTGGCGGTGTATTACGTGACCCTGCAATGCAATCTTAACTGCACCTACTGTGAAGATTTCGGCTCGCGGCGTAATCATCTGGTCACACAAAATCCCACATTTGAAGATGCAAGACAAATATTGAAGGTCATCCGCATGGGAGTTGACCGCCTTTGGCTGACCGGCGGCGAGCCGTTGATGGTCCCTCATGTTTTGGATTTGCTGGCGTACGCACGGAATGAACTGAAATTCTGCGAGATCAGTCTCATCACAAATGGGACGCTTCTCTCTCAACGCCTGAACCTGCTCCCGCTTTTGGACAGATTGATCATCAGCCTCGACTCTGCCGACCCGCAGGCCCTGAACATGGTCAGTGTGCCGGATGCGTATGCAGACACGGTGATTGCCAATGCGCGCCAGGCTGCATCCCTGCAACAGACTCAATACTTCAAGTTGATCATCAATGCGGTCATCACGCCTGAGACGTTAGCGGGCATGGATAAATTGCTGGCATTCGGTATGGAGAACAATGCCCAAATTTCATTCTCACCCCAGTCTGTCAATAATTTGCCGCGCTATGAGCTGGTCACATCCGCGGAGTACCGCGCCTTCATTGAAAGGGTCATCCAGCTCAAGAGGCAGGGCGCACCGATCCTGGGGAGCAACTCTTATTTCAAAACTCTCCTCGATCAAACACCCTACGAATGTTATCCGACCCTCGTGCCGCGCATCATGCCTGACGGCTGGCTGGCGTATCCATGCAGACCGATGGAGAAGGCGGGCAGTGAGCAGGGCGGACGTGCAGTGAATCTATTGGATGTGCAGACGTGGGATGAAGCGTGGAGAATCGCAAAGGAAAAATACGGGGAAGCGCCCACTTCCTGTGTATCCTGTTTTCAGCAATGCTATGCAGAACCATCGCTGATGCAGGCACATCCATTTGAGTATCTGACCGAAAAATTACGCGGCAATGATCCAGGCGCCTATGCCCCAGGGTAAAGATCTGGGCTCCGAAGTCTTTGCGGAGCATGCCCCCGCGACCAGACTTTGGGAACCCAACGACGGGAGTCGTCGGAATCCTGATGTCATCATCATCGGTGGAGGCATGGCAGGTTTAAGCGCCGCACTGCATCTCGCGGAGCGCGGACTGCATCCGTTGATCTTGGAAGCGGATGAAAAATTTATTGGGGGACGGCTGGCAGGCGGGGAAACCGTCAGGATCGATGAGCATTCATTTCGATTGGAACATGGCGTACACGGCATCTGGTCGCAGTATAGAAACCTGCAGGCGATGCTGGCGCGTCATAATCTGCGCCCGGGCTTCGTCCCTGCCCAGGAGGAGAACTGGATCTACAAGGATGGCAAATTCGTGGGCATGACTCCCGTCGGTTCCACGATCCGGCGCTCGTTCATCCCGCCGCCTTTCCACTATTTACAGTTATTTCTGCGCGGCAAATTTTTATGGATGCTCGACCTGCGGGATTGGGCGTCGCTGATGAACGTATGGTCGGGATTGATCATGGCGGTGGGCATCGATCCGTTTGCAGAGAATCAGCCTATGGAAGGAGTCACGCTCGGCGATGTGACGAAGAAATGGTCACCGGCGCTCAAGTCGCTGTTCCTTGGGCTGGCCCGCAACGGACTTTCTTCGCACCCTGACGAGGTGTCCATCTCGGGGTTTATCGCGTTCCTGCGTTTTTATACACTGCTGCGCCGCGACGCCTGGATGTTCTCCTATTTGCCCGAGGACGGCGGGACGAGCATTTGCGAGCCGCTGGCAGCCCGGGTGGAGGAACTCGGAGGCAAAATCAGGCTCGGGTGCCGCGTGAAGCGGGTTGTTCGGGAGGCTGAGTCATGGCGCGTGGTGTGGGAAACACCCGAGGGCGAAGAGTCCACATGTGCGACGGATGTCATCCTGGCGGCTGACCCAAACAATGCGAAGAAAATTTTGGGTGCGAGTTTTGGCGGACTCGTGGATGAATTGTTCTTCCCGCGCGCATTATCGAACGCGGTGATCCGTTTGTGGTTTGATGTGAAGCCGCGTGCGACCGCCGAGGCGGGGATCTTCACCGGTGATTTCACTGTCCACAATTATTTCTGGCTGGACCGTATCTATAACCCGTTTCGCCGCTGGGCGCGTGAGACGAATGGGAGCGCCCTGGAAGTGCACGTATATGGCCCGCCGGAGACGCTGGCACAGCCCGACGCAACACTGCTCGCACATGCAATTTCGGATGTGCAGCAGGCCTGGCCCGAATTGCGCGGTCATCGTATTGGGCAGCATTTGCAGAGGAACCCAGAGACGCATACACTGCCTACAGTGGGGGCAAAGGAAAAATATTTAGGGATCGAAACGCCGTGGGACAATTTATTTTGCGCAGGTGACTGGGTCAGGCATCCCGCTCCCGCGTTCTTTTTGGAGCGCGCCTGCCTGACCGGCATCGAAGCCGCGAACGCCGTGTTGACATCGCGCGGTCTGCCGAAGTGGACTCTGCTGGAGTATCTGCCCCCCGAGCCGTTCGTGGCATGGATCGAGAAGTTGATGAGGATGGGGAGAAAAAGAAGAAAGAAGAATCTGGCAGTGAAATGAAACAGGAGACAAGGTATGTTGTCTCCTGTTTTTGGTTTGCTGAAGGATTCAATCGCAGCTTTGACTGAGATTGTCGTAGCGGCGGATCGCGTAATACGTATTCTCATCATGCAATGACGGGCCGTGCGCTACCACATCAAAGTTCCAGCGTTGGAGCAGGTGCAGTTGTTGGGTTTGTGGCTGAGGGAGCGGATTTCGATAAAGTGGGTGATTGCGTATTACAAATTTTCCCTTAGCCATGCAAGGACATCACCAGGTGTCCCAATCCTCAGCCCCGATCTCTCCGCGACTTGCAGGTCTTCAAGAAAATGTTTACGGTTATGTGTGGCGAGATAATCGACTTTGGCTTTCATCGCGGCAAGCAAAATCGGAACATCATTCGGGTCATGGATGAGATAAAGATTTGCCTCCACTTCCTTGCTGGATGGATCGCGCACAATTGTAAGATTTGACGAAAGAATTGCATTACGAAGAACTGGAATGTTTCCGGGAGACTTAATCGTAATTGCGCGTTCCGACTCGATGATCACCATCTCGCTGACTGTCAGAAGAATATCTTCATTCTCCCCAAGCACCAGCAGGACATGCGCCGCGCCAGTTTCAGACAGGACGCCTGCAACCAGCGCGCTGCTATCCAGAAAGATGTTGTATTTTGTCATTGAATGAAGTTCCCCTATTCCTTTTTGCCATATTTCTCATTGAAATACTTCTTTCGTTCTTCATCCAATGTTTCCAGTATCTCATCGAGCGTGACATTGTCCTCTTTCAGGGTTTTAGCCGCGCGTCTGGAAAGCGTATCTATCTGCGAAACCATGGGTCTGAGCAGAATGCTTCCGCCTCCCAAGTCGATCACAGTTAATACTTCCCCTGCCTCCAGATTGTACTTTTTGCGCAGGCCGGCAGGGAGGGTAATCGTTCCTTTACCGCGGATTTGTAGTGTGGTCATGATTTTCTCCAGAAAATCGGGATTTCCGAATTTCTGGAATTATATCATTTCTCGCCTCAAATCCTCCCCCGTGGACTCATTCACCTCAAGGACAATAGCCGTATAGCCCTCGATCAACGCCAGCATCGTCCCGCGCGGACCGAGCCGTCAGTCGTCGCTGGCATAATAGGCATCCTCCATCTCTTCCCGCTGGGCAGGACTATCATAGCGGCGGATCACGTAATACGAATTCTCATCATGCAGGGACGGACCCGTGCGCCAACACATCGAAGTTCGCGGGCGCGTTCCAGTTTTTCTTTTATCACGGTTTGACCGGGGATGATGTTTTTAATCGGCATAACTTTGTTATTTTCACCCCACCCGAGCACTCCCCTAATGGGCAGGGAACAGATTCACCCTTCCCAATTGGGAAGGGGTTAGGTTGGTTTGAGGTTGTAGGAATGGATTTCGACAAGGTCGCGATTTCAGAATAGATCTCTAAAATCATTCTAAACTCAGGTTAAGAAGGGAATTCTTGATTTTTCCTCTATCTGTGACGTAGCTAAGATCTAAACATTCACATATTAGAAGG
Source organism: Chloroflexota bacterium (assembly GCA_039932795.1). GTDB lineage: Bacteria > Chloroflexota > Anaerolineae > Anaerolineales > Villigracilaceae > Defluviilinea. The sequence continues at coordinate 353 of JBDTPH010000023.1, read as the reverse complement.
TTGGATTCTAGGAAAACTATGAGAGGCTTTAAGTCATTACGATTAATGACTTCTAAAGACAAATCAAACAAATTGTGTTCATAAATCAGGTTCGTTATTTCAACCACTGATGGAACTTCAATATTTGATAATTCCTTATAGATATCTAGCCGGCCAAGTGTTTTACTTAATGCTTTTGCATGTGCGAGCAATATGGTGGATAAGACTCTTTAGAGTTGAAAACGGGTCAAAATAAGATACGGTGATTTGTTAAGGTTGGTGTCGAGTGTATCACAGCGATACGGGGCGTGCACGCCCCGTATCGCTGTGATGGCGTTTGATAGTCCAAAGCTTGGTGCGGACGCTCAAAGTTG
>JBDTPH010000022.1:0-9635 GCA_039932795.1 Chloroflexota bacterium | reverse complement strand
ATACACTGGTGGCGAGGGGGGAAAAGACCCCGATGACGCGAAGCGGCTAATCCCCATAAATGACCGGGTTCTGTCCATCAACAAGAAGGAGTAAAAGATGAAGCAGAAAAGGAAACGGACAAAGGGGATGGAGGAAGTGCGGCCCTTTGAAGGGTTGAGCAAAGTGAATGAGAATGCGGCAGGAGTAGACATCGGCGCGACGGAGATCGTGGCATGCGTGCCTGGGGGAGACGAAATCCAACTGGTGAAAGCCTTTGGGAACTACACAGTGGACTTGCAGGCGATCAGCCAGTGGTTCCAGTCCGAGGCCATCGCAATAGAATTTTACCAATCGGTCATAGTCGCTCGTGGTGAGTGCGACGCGCAGCTCAATGATGGGAGAGTTTGACATCGGAGAGGACATAGTGGGAATACTCCTTTCGCAACTACAGCTAAGATTTGTCGGAAGCACTGCTTGCTTTGTGTGACAGTGCCTCTGCTGGAAGGGCAGCGTGTTATTCGTGATTTGCCGGAAGTCGTTCAATGCACGCACTGATCGCGGGCACTGGAGGCGCTACGCGACTCAGGAACTCTGCCGATTGGATGTCCAGGATATGCCATCCTTTCTCTGAAGTGAAGCGTGCTCGCAACTCATCTGCGTTGACTTGGCGTGGGGCGTTGGGTAGGGGGAACTCAATCGCGAACACATGCAAATAGTACCTGCCACCAGGGAGTAGCTGTTGGAGATGGTGTTTCACTGATGGTTGATGTAATTGTTACAGAAGATTTCTGCGTAGGAGTAGAAGTTGTTGCCAGTAAAGATTCCGTTGGTTGACCAGTCGAATTTATCGTCATCGGCGGTGATGCTGAGCCAGACGAGCAGGATGTAATGACGAGCAGCAATAAAACAAAATAAATATTACGCAAAACAACATCTTAGCAGCTAACGGTTTGCGGCCTGCCCCATGTGATCTTCACGGGGTACCCGCGCTGGGGCGGGCGGACGAAACGCCGTCCGAGCGGAAACACGATAAGGCGTAGATAAATGCCTGAGATTTCGCCAGACTCCCACAAATCCACTGCACGCTTTGTTAGGCAACCTGCCCGCTGACCAGAGCCTTTGCCGAAAAAAGACACCACCGCCAACTTGATTAGCTTTTACACACAACTTAATTTTTGGCAACATCAGCCACGCTGAAAGCGCGACCTATTTTTTGTCCTGACTCTTCATCTTTTTCACAGACGCAATTACCAGTTCTTTCAAAACTTTCTTATCCACATCGTCTAACTTCTTGATATATAAACAGCCTACGCTGGTTTTGTATTTTCCAAGTTTCTTGAGTAAAACTTTTTCTGAGTCAAATCCGCCCATCAGATATAAAGTCAAATATTGCTTGCGCGGCGAGAAGCCAGTTAACATCCAATCGCCTTCACGTCCGCTTTTACCGATGTAGTGATAACTTCCAAAGCCGACAATACTTGCCCCCCACATTTTCGGCTCCTCTTTTGTCACTTGTGTCATCATCTTGAGAATTTCAAAACAATCTTTGCGAACTTCTTCATCCTTGACCGTATTCAAGAAACTTTCGACACTTGCCTCATTGACCTTGGTCTTTACTTCAGTGTTTTTTGCTATATCAGCCTCCAATTTTCTAAAGATCAATCCGGTTACAACAGAGGGACAAACTTACCTGGAGCGGGGAGCTCTTTTGAACGACTCTTTGATCAGTTCCTGCAAAACGTTCCTGTCAACATCCGCGAGTTTTTTTATATACAAACAATATTTGCCTGTTGTAAATTTACCAAGTTTTTCAAGCAACAGATTTTCAGGATCAGAGCCTAACAGTATATAAAGCGTCAAGTTCTGTTTGCGAGGCGAAAACCCGATCTGGGGCGAATCGCCTTCCCTTCCGCTTTCGTACTTGTAATGATATGAACCAAACCCGATAATGGCAGGCCCCCACATTTTTGGTTCTTCTTTCGTAACCTGCTTCATGATCTCGACGACCTCGAAACAATCCTTGCGCTTTTGCACGTCTTCAACTTTATTTAGAAAACCTTCGACGCTTGCATCGTTCACTTTTGTTTTCATCTCAGCCATCGCGGTCTCCTTTCTAAATTGAAACACATTATAGCATATTTGTTCTAATTATGCAGTACCAAATTGACGGTCTCCCGCATCACCCAGCCCGGGCACAATATAAGCGCGTTCGTTCAACGGTTTGCGTTCGCGTAGCATGGCGCAGGGGCGGGGTTGGACAATGCTGGGGAGCAGAAAGGAACCGAAGCCAGAAAAATGGGGCGGTTTAATTTTTTAATTAGGTCTTTTGTGGTTCGGCGCATGGTGGTGCGCGTTCGCGCCACGCGGGAACGACTTGTCCCGACCGATGATCGCGCCCAGGGCGTGGACCAGTGGCGATATCAGTCCTCAGCGCACCGCCTTCTTCACGAGGGAGGCGATCTTTGCCTCTGCGGCGGCGGTCAACTCCTTCAGCGCGAAGGAGGTCGGCCACATGACACCTTCGTCGAGGTTCGCCGTGTCATTGAAGCCGAACGTCGCATACCTCGCGTTGAACTTACCCGCAGCTTGAAAGAAGCAAATGACCTTGCCGTCCGCGTCGGCATACGCGGGCATCCCATACCAAGTTTTCGGCATGAGAGCTGGCGCGCTGGCGGTGACAATCTCATGCAGACGCTTCCCCATGGAGCGATCTGGTTCTTTCATCGCACCAATTGCCGCAAGGATAGCTTTTTCGCCTTCTGCTCTACCCTTGCCTGCACGCGCTTCGGCTTTCATCTCTTGAGCGCGTGCCTTCATCGCGGCTTTTTCTTCGGCTGAGAATCCTTCAGCAGAATTCCTGGTGGATTTTTTCGTGTCTTTCTTTGGGCTCATGGAAATCTCCTTATCTGGTTTGGGTTGTTTTGAAGCCTTGCTTATAAAGATAATTACCTTTATAATAAAGATACTTCAAAGTAAAGGCAATGTCAAGGGTATATTTCCATGACAAAATCAACAAAGACAGATCTGAAGAAACGAGCCCTGATGGCAGTCAGGGATTATGGCGTTAATTTGACGCAGTTCCGAAATGCCATGAGTGAATGGGCTGGGCTTAACGTAACCGATATGGAATGTCTCAGGCTGCTATTCCTCAAAGGCATTGCCACACCCTCTGAACTTGCCAGGCATACAGGTCTCACTTCTGGTGCAACGACCGCCATGCTGGATCGGCTCGAAAAGGCTGGATTAATTGAACGCCGACCGAATCCCAATGACCGCCGCGGGACTCTGATCGCTCCTGCGCAGTCGAGCGCCGAAAAAGCTGCATCATGGTTTGAGTCGGCGAGAAAGGCTCAAGACGAATTGATCTCAAGTTACGCAAAAAGCGAACTGGAAATCATTGCTGATGTTTTTGAACGATTCGCAAAACTATGGGATGATGAACGTAAGAATGTACAAAAAGATCAGTAGAAACAAACAGATCGCACCACATCTCTCAGCGGCATACGCCTTTTGCGGGTCGCGACAATGATCTTTTTCATTTTGAGCTTCGCTTGCATCACCCGCCCTGATTTCTCCGAGTCGCGGTCGCCCAACGGCTTGCGGTACCCGCGCTGGGGCGGGCGGCGGAACGCCGTCCGAGCGGAAAATGAACAGGCGTAGAAAACTGCCTGAGATGACCGCAGACTCCCCAGCGTCGGGTGCACCACGAAAGAGCGGAGCTCATTTTTCACACGAGAAACCGTCGAGCAATTTAGGAAAGTATACGTCGAAAAGACAGGACAACAAGCTCCCCTGCGGGCAAAGCAATGGAGACGCACGCTGGTCGCAGTCCCGAGGTTCACCCTCGTTTCCGATCAAAATGATGTATCCACTGGTGGCGCTGGTGGTCGAGATCATCGAGACCCAAGCGACCCCGATTACGCGAAGCGGCTATAAAACCTTAAGTGATCGGGTCTGCCCATAGAAAAATAGTGAAGATCGCAGGCGTCGTTTTTTATTGTAAAATGCCACGACGCCTTTTTTGAATTAATGCAAGCTCAAGTTCTTTTGCTAATTTACTCTATTCCTGTTTCTTAGAAACGCTGTGTTAGCCACCTTTTATTCTTCAGCAAGCCAGTCTGATAAGTGTTTCTTTACTCGACTCAATCTCTCAGTGGAAATTTGACCGATTGCGCCAATAAGAATCTCCCCTGACACAACGGCAAAGCGCCCAACTCGGATCACGCTGGTAACCTTCAACCCGCTTTCCCCAAGATCAGGATCATTTTCTTGTATGATCTCGTCAAACCCTGCAAGGTATTGACGTGTTTGTGACGAAATCATGCAAATGAGCCAGTCATCATACTCGCCAGGCAATTTCCCCAATAAAAGGGCAGGACGTAATTTACCTTCTTCAAGGTCAGTTTGTGGAAAACGAAATACAACGACCTGCCCAGCTTCTTTCATCCAAAGGTTACCTTTAGGTCAGAAAGACTGTATGAAACCGACTCATCTTCCATGTCACGCATAGCAGAAGAAAGCGAAAGAGATACCCAATCCTGTTTCTCTTGTTGTTCGGCTTTCATGACGAGGTACTCAACAAAGTCCAGCAATTCTTCCTGAAAAGAACGCGGTAATCTCTGCACATATTGGTAAATTTTCTCATCAAGTGTCATAGCTCATTACTCCACTAATTCAGCAATCATCACTGTTTCTTGAATTTTACTCCAATAGGGAAGTGTTTAGAAACCCTATTGCAGCGAAGTGGCTAATTAGATGTTTAGCTGCATGTAGCCTTAATGGCTCATCTATTTTGTGCAGCCTAATCTCCCTGAAACATATGGGCGTATAGGCTGCGATAGATTAAAATAGAATGAGTCTCCGCTGATGTTAACACAACCTGCCAGGAATGTAGTGGCAAACGGGATGATGAGCGATTCACCCCACTACTCACCGATTACTGGCAACTACTCACTGGCTATCGGCCTGTCCCGGTCCGTCAAATTCACAACGATCGCGTCGCTCGCCCTGATCAAATTCTGCGGCGTGATCATGATCTCCTCGCCCCATTGTCCCGCACCCGTACCGAGGATGGGTTCTTTAACAAGACTCGCTTCCAGGAAGGAGCGGAATCCCGGCGGCTGCCAGCCAAAGGCCGGGATCGAACCAATGACGTACCCGGTCGTCTCCTTGACCGCGTCGGTTTCCGCCATTTTGATATTGCGCGAGCCGATCGCCTTCTTCAGGTTCCCTGAGACCGCATTCTGATCCCCTCCCAGCATTACAAGCACGCGCTCGCCCGTATCCACCTGGAAGATCAGTGTCTTCACCGCCTGGCGTTCTGAAAAGCCCAACACATGTGCAACATTTGCCGCGCCTTTTTCCGTCTCTGGCGGAAAGCTTTTCTGTTCGTAAGGGATATTGCGTTCATCGAGATGGATGTGGGCAGGAAGTTTCATGGGTTCACCTGGTGATTAGTACTGTGCCATTATTTGTGATGTGTACTTCATCGTCTGTTTTGAGCTGCGCGAAATCCTGTTCGGCAAGTGCGATCAACGGCAGGGGAGAGGTATACAGCTCATCGGCCACCACAGAGGCCAGCGCAAAAAAGAAATCGACATCGGTTGTGATGATCGCAGCCGGCGCAGTCCCGGCCCGGATCGCTTCGAGCAGCACCGCGGTGGTTGTGGAAGAGCCGCGTGTGAATGGGACTGCCAGGATTTTATCCTTTGCGATCGCGCCGGATAACATGTGACGACGGTCTATGATCTCGCCGGTCTTCCAATCGTAACCGCCCCAGAAGGAAAGCGGTTCACCGCTCACCAAAGCGCTGCCGCGTGCCTCACCCTGGATGATGACCCTGCCGTGCAGCGTTAACCCAGCCATCGTGACTCATCCCGTATGATCCTGCCTGCCACCGCAGAATGGACACAGTCTTCCAGGCTGCCAAACACGATCTGCTTTCCCAGAAGGCCCGGAGCATAGTAGGCGAACTTGGCTGAATTGGTCATCAGGTTCCGGATCTCTGCGGGCAGCATGGGCGAGGTCAGGATGCAGGTATCCACCGTGATCTGCGCGCCGAACGCATCCAATGGGTCAACGAAGCCAGCCTTTTGTGCAAGCTGGGTCATGGCCCGACTGGAGGTAACCAGGAATTTCACATTGGGATGTTTCCGCTTCCCAAGCAGCATGGGCGCAAGCCGTTTGAACTCTGCCAGTGAAAAATGCGGACTGCCCAACACAACCATGTGTAGTTGATCGCTGTCTGTGTGAGTGAGCTCGCGACGTGATTCACGTAGCATATCCATGGTGATATCGATCGTCTGGAGGGGGGCAATTCCGTGAAATGCCTCCGCCAGTGTGGGCGCTTCAGGAGTGACGCCCACCATGTGGAACATGGCAACGCCGCCCGAGGACGCGGTCCCTGCGCCGAACGCTTTCAACTGATCTTCATCCGGCTGAACCAGCATTCCATCAATGACAGGGATCTTATCCAGAGTTGCCCTGCCGATGAGATTTCCCAAAACGGGATAGAAGTCATCGCTTTCGTGTAGCGATTTCGGGATATCGATGAGTCGGAAGAGTAATTGTCCTGCGCGGTTTTCAGTGAGGTGCAACCCGATGGCCGGCGCGCGGCCCGTGATGGCGCAGCAAACATCGAACAGGTCCGGGTAGCGTTCGGTGCGCGCTCCCAGCACGGAGTTGGCGAACACGATCGCATTCGACTCGCCCCACGCGATCTGCTGTCCGAACAACGGGCGCATCCCGGTCTGATACGGCGCGCACGTCCAGGTGGGGACGGTGCCCATGCTTTGATAGGCCACCATCTGACGATGTGCCTGTCTTGCCCAGTCGGACGGCACAGCCCATTCCTGCCAGTGATGCTCATCGAGGCCGCTCACATTCAAGCTGGTGGGGACCGAGACTTTTGCTCCCATGCCCGCCAGTCGTTCAGCGAATTCCAAACCTGCCTCCCCGATGTACACTGTGCTGTCAATGTGCGCGCCGCTGATATCCAGCAATTCCCTGGCACCGGCAATCTCCGCCATGCGGGCAACGATGGACATCGCCATTTTTGTCGCGGGCCCGAATCCGCCGCGCAGCATATTCTGGTCTTTTGTGGATAGAGTTAGGGTCATGTGTGGTATCGCCGTGATGCAAGATAGATTCCGATCAGGATCAAAAGACCTCCGAGCAAAACACCGCTGGAGGGTGTTTCATGCAAAATAAAATAAGCAAGGATGGCAGAAGCGATCGGTTCCACCAATGTGGTGATCGCCACCAACGCGGCCGCCAGGTAGCGTAGCGCCCAATTATATATCGAATGACCAACAAGCTGCGGGAAGGCTGCCAGCAGGAATATCCATCCGTATGTTTGCCCGCGGTAGCCGAAAGGCGATTGCCCCGCCGCAAACATCATCACGAGCAACGCCATGGCAGACATGCCATATACCAAAAAGATGTAGGGGATGAGCGAGATGCTGTGTGCCGTACGCAACTTTCTTCCAATAATAAGATAGCCTGAGACGGTCCACGCGCCGATCAGCGCCAGGAAGTTGCCCCACATGGCGCGCCCCTGCAGGATCTGACCCAAGCCGGGGCAGCGGAGTCCGCCAGCCCAGGCGCACGCATCAGCCAGGCCGATCATTGTTCCCCCTATGATCGCGATCGCCAACCCGACGACCGCCGCGCGTGTCAACCGTTCATTGAGCAGCATGGGCGAGAGCAGCGCCACCCACAGCGGCCCCGTGGAGACGAACAGTACCGAGCTGGCTACCGTTGTGTATTCGAGGGATGAGATCCATGTCGCGAAATGCACCGCCAGGAATAAACCCGATAATGCGCCCAGTAGGATATCCCTGCTCGTGAGACTCTTCAGCTCCGGGCGGTAACGCGTCCAGGCGATGGGTGCCAGAATCAGAGTGGCAAACGTTAGCCTGAGCGCGGCAATGACTACGGAAGGCGCGTCTGCTTGTGCGAAGCGGATGAATATCGAAGAGGAGGAAACAGCCAGTATGGAGACAACAATTGCAAAGGGTAGGAGGACGCGGGGCCGTTGTTCCAGCATTCGCCAATTCTACCCGCTGCGACTCCCATTGAGTCAAATCTTCATGCGCGGGGTGCGGCGATACTCAGAGGGATTGCCGGTAAATGCCTCACTGAGCCAGTCTGCCATTTGGTCGAGGGCGAACGCTTCCTGGTTATTGAGCACAGTCTGAAGCCGGGTGAGATGTTCCGTGAGTTCTCCCATCAGTGCGCGAAACTCGTCAAACGTCTCGGGTGTGACGTTCTGACGAAATTCTTGGCTTGCTTCCTGCGCCTTGTCCACAGCCTCCATTGCATTATGCATGTACTCGGTGATAAGATCCCAATCCGTCATGGTGTTGCTCCTTTCTGGAAGGAATCTCTTTTCCATATTTACAATAGCACGATAATCTATGGAATTCAAGTTACATTGCTCAGTGTTCGCAGTGTCGTGTAACAAAAAGCATTTATAACCCTGTCACCACGTATACGAACGGCAAACACAAAGACCCCGACTTGAGAGGCAGGGTCTTTGAATCTGTCAGCCATGTATTAGGGTGATGTTGCCGGTTTTACGACCACTTGACCTTTGAATAAAGTTTGTTCATTGGAACTGGTGACCCGGGTCGGCTGCTCAATTTTGGAATACAACTTAAGAGCCTGTCCTACTACCAAATAATGCGGCTGGCCGCCAAGCTGCGACTCAGCCTGCCCTGGTCATCATAACCCACGCCTCAAATTGGCCGGCGCGTTGAGGGGCGGCTTGCGGTGCCAGTTCGGGGTGATCCCGTGGGGCAACGACATTGATTACCGGGTCAACCTGCACAATGCGCGCTTTCGGATTCACCTGCCAAATCGCTTCGATACCGGCGATCGCTGCTCTGACCAGTTGGCGTTTTAGCTCACGTCCTTTGCTAAACCCAAAGGGATGGATATAACCCACATCTCCGGCTGCCCGGGAGAGAAAAGAAATCTCATTAATGGGCGTATAGAAGGGAACCCGGTCAGTATGGATAAAGCGTGTCAGTGCCGTACAGTAGCGCGCAAAACGGTCTACGAAAGCGGGAGAAAGTAAGTCAAGGTCGTTAGGGCAGCCATAGTGCAGGATGTTCCAGATTACCTGGATATCATGCTGTCTGGCAGTTTCAAGCATCGGGACAAGGGTGGAAAAATCAAATTCGCCGGCTCGTTCAAGGAGCGGCCAGCATGTCCCATCCCGGACTGCGCGAATATTAAAACTGCGCAAGAGTTCGTAATCGGTGGACACCTAGTGCGAGGACAGAGGACTCTTTTGGAAATAATTTCTTGGCGACCAATGTTACAGCGAAATGTCCGACCATTTCTAGCGCTTTTTGCTACCCTTACGGGCAAAACCACTGGAGAAATGCCATATTTGGCGGTATTTTCCAGCCAAAGCCCGACCCAAAATGGCTCCTTCGTGCTGTGATACTGATTTGGTGGGTTTATTTCCAAAAATCATCTCTGTTTATGCACTAATAATACTTTAATACTATTCAGATGCTAAGAATTCAAGTGTTTTAAATCACAAAGCCCTCGATCCAGAATCGAGGGCTTTGAATCTATTTGGTTTTAGGGGCGGGCAGGAGTATTCTCAGCAAAATACTCGTGATTATCTGCGTTGTTAATGGCA
>JBDTPH010000021.1:0-16992 GCA_039932795.1 Chloroflexota bacterium | reverse complement strand
GTTTAATGATTTTAATAAATCGCGACCGCCTTCGAATATTTTTTCAATGAGAGTCCCGATCCCCACGATTTGTGAACCGGATGCTTCGGCAAGGCGAACCAGACCGAGGATGGTTTGTCCGCTGGCGAGGAAGTCGTCAATGATCAAAACTTTTTCATTATCCTTTAGATATTCAGGCGAGACGATCAACTCCACCATGCGTCCCTTTGTGTGGGAGGGTGCCAGGGTCAGATACACCTGGTCTGGCATCGTGATCGGCTTGTGCTTGCGGGCGTACACCACGGGTAAACCGAGATGGATGGCGGTCGTCAGGGCTGGGGCAATGCCCGAGATCTCAGCAGTCAGTATCTTGGTCGCGTGAACCGAAGCGAAGAGCCGCGCGAATTCCCGTCCGCAGGTATCCATCAAAAGAGGGTCAACTTGATGATTCACGAAACTATCCACCTTTAAAATTCCCCCACCGAGAATCCTGCCGTCGCGCAGGATGCGTTCCTCGAGTTCCTTCATAGGCACCTCCATGAACAGACGAATTTCTGTGATTTTACCATGCGGCTCCCTTCCTGTTTTCGCTCTCCGAAATGGGGCAAGGCTGGGATGGGGCTGTGTTAGAATCTTTCTCCGTGACTGAGAAGCCCATCTTAATACTTGCATCCAACTCACCGCGTCGCCGCCAACTGCTTGCCCTTGCGGGTTTGTCTTTTGTCGTTTCGGCCGCAGATGTGGATGAAAGCACGCGACCGAACGAATCGCCTGCCGATTACGTCTTAAGGCTTGCTGAAACAAAGGCACGGGCCATTCGAGCGGATGCAGATCAAATCGTGCTCGCGGCGGATACAACCGTTGTGGATGGGTCGGATATTTTGGGCAAACCGGCGGATGCTGCAGATGCCACCACCATGCTCAAGCGCTTGCGCGGGCATGCGCATCAGGTCTACAGCGGGGTTGCCCTGCTTCGTCGAAGCGATGGACTCTTCCTCAAGGATCTCTGCATTACAGACGTGCCCATGCGCGATTACACAGATGATGAGATCCGTGCCTACGTGGCAACTGGTGACCCGCTCGACAAGGCTGGCGCGTACGCCATCCAGCATCCACAGTTCAGCCCGGTGGTCCGCATGGACGGTTGTTACGCCGGCGTAATGGGACTTCCCATGTGCATCGTGACACGCGTGTTGCAGGAAATGGGCGTTGCAACAAATCTGGATGTACCTGCAAACTGTCAGAGTTTGTTGGAATATAAATGTTCGGTCTGCATAAAATTATCAAGTGGAGAGATGTAGAGGGACCATGTCGCAGCGACATGCAATACTCGAAAGGTAACACATGAAGTTTCTTCGTTGGCTACATATCATCGTCATCCTGATTTTTCTCAGCGGCTGTGGTTCCCCTGGTGGAATTGGTGGTTCGATTTTTCCCACTGACACACCGCTGCCGCCGCCGCCCGTCACAGTCGAATCTGCGCCCAGTGTGGACGCGGCGCTTGCAGCGTATCTCGATGCCTTTAAAGCAGATAACTACAATGCCATGTATGCATTACTCAGCAAAGTCTCACAGGATGCCATCAGCCTGGAGGATTTCGCTTTGCGTAATCGCGACGCTCTCAATACAATGAGTGCCGGCTCCCTTGATTATCAAGTACTTTCATCATTGGTAAACCCATATTCCTCTGAAATTTCCTACAGCATCACCTATCACACCGCTCTGGTCGGTGATATTCAACGCGATATGGTGGCTCGCTTCGCACTCGAAAACAACGAATGGAAATTGCTGTGGGATGCTGCTCTTATCCTTCCTGAACTGGCAGGCGGAAACGTTTTGAGCATGGATTACAACGTCCCTTCACGCGGCAACATATATGACCGCGATGGTGATGTGCTTGCGGCACAGTCTGATGTATATGCGTTCAGCATCATGCCGGGCGCGGTAACGGATGACAGCCGGGATACTCTTGTTTCAGAAGTATGGCGCCTGTGCGGCAACAGCCCCGAACAGCTTGCAGAGGAAATCTTCAATACACCCGCGCAATTCCCCATTCCACTTTGTGAAGCCTCCGCAGAGGAATCGGATCGGATCCGTTCCATTAATCCCAGCGGCTTGGAATGGACTCCCTACAACTCACGCTATTATTTTCAACAGGGCGTTGGCTCAAATTTTGTCGGCTATACCAGGTTCATCAGTCCAGAAGAACTGGATGAATACCGCCGCCTCGGCTATAGGGGCAGTGAACTAATAGGTGCAACAGGCATCGAAGCATGGGCAGAGGATTACCTGGCCGGACAACACGGTGGCACGCTCTACGTGATCAATCCAGCCACCAATGAAATTGTGACTCGCGTGGGCGAGAGCGCGGCCAAAGCCGCGGACTCGGTCTATCTCACGATTGACCGCGATCTGCAGAGAAATGCAGAGCAGGCGATATTTGGTTTTAGCGGTGCCGTTGTAGTGCTGGAGCGCGATACCGGACGTGTACTGGCCATGGCATCCTCCCCGGGGTTTGATTCCAATATGTTTTCGGCAGGCAACCCCAATGGACAGGCCCTATACGCAAACTTAAGTCAGAATTCCCCTCTTCTCAACCGTGCCGCGCAGGGACAATATCCGCTCGGCTCAGTGTTCAAGATCATCACCATGGCTGCCGGCATGGAGAGCGGCTTATACACCCCTGAAACAGTCTATGATTGCCAATATGATTGGGTGGGATTATCTGATCAGGTCCGCCATGATTGGACATGGCAGCACTGCCAGGATAGGCTTGCATCTGGCAGGGAATGTAATTCATCGGATAGCATACCTTCTGGTCCATTAACTCTGCCGGAAGGCTTGATGCGTTCCTGCAACCCATACTTCTATGATATCGGTTATACCCTGTATCAAAATAACCGCCCCAACGACATCGCAAATATGGCGCGTGCATTCGGCCTGGGCAGTGCAACAGGCATTGAGCAAATCCAGGAGGAAGCAGGGCGGATCGTTGATCCCGCATCTCCAATTGATGTGGTCAATCAAGCCATCGGCCAGGGTGAGGTGCAGGTCACGCCGTTGCAGGTGGCGCGTTTTATTGCCGCGCTGGGCAATGGCGGCACGCTGTATCGTCCACAACTCGTGGAGAAGATCGAACCTGTCGAAGGAGGCGACCCCGTTTTGGTCTTCCAACCTGAAGGCCAGGGAACCCTGCCCATTCAGCCTTTCCGCATGGAAATTATTCAGGAGGCAATGATCAGTGTGGTGGCAGACTCGCGCGGCACCGCCAATTTCCGCCTGCGCGGTATGTCGATACCGGTGGCAGGCAAAACCGGGACAGCAGAGTCCGGTTCTGGTGACCCACATGCCTGGTTCGCAGGTTACACCCTGGCAGGTGAATCAACGGGTTTGGCCGATATTGCGATCGCGGTCATTCTCGAGAATCAAGGAGAAGGTTCCGATTGGGCTGCGCCGGTGTTCAAGCGGATTATCGAGTCGTATTACACAGGTGGCCCGCAAACGTTATACTGGTTTGAATCCAGCTTTGGTGTAACCGAGACGCCAACTCCATTCGGCGGTATTCCCACCGAGACACCAGAACCATAAAATGGTGCACAGGAACAGGCAGAGAAATAATATTCGTGACTGAAACAACGCATACGGGTCAGATCATCAAAGCCCAGTCTGGTTTCTTTACCGTGGAAACCGGGCAGGGCTTTGTTGTATGTCAATTGCGCGGCAAGCTAAAACAGGGACGCGCGCTGGGAGATATTGCAGCGGTCGGTGACAGGGTTCGGATCACGTTGTTAACGGATGGAAGCGGGGCGATCGAGCAGGTCGAGGAACGGAAGCGGGCCATCGTGCGGCTGGACCCGAGGCCGCAGGGCGAGTATCAGCAGATCCTGCTGGCGAATCCCGATCAGGCAGTGTTCGTCTTTTCGTGCGCAAATCCAGATCCACGACTCAAGATGCTTGACCGTTATCTGGTGATTGCCGAAAAACAAAAGGTGCCCTCCATCGTTGTGGCGAATAAAATTGACCTTGTGGATGACCCGAAAAAAATGTTCGGCGTATATGAGTCGATCGGGTATCGTGTGCTCTACACGTCAACCAAATTAAATGCGGGGCTCGATGAGCTCAAGGAAGTGTTGGCGGGCAAATTGAGTGCACTCGCAGGGCCGAGTGGCGTGGGAAAGTCAAGTTTATTAAACAAAATTCAACCGGGACTTGGGCTGGCGGTGAACGAGATCAGTACGGCGATGAATAAAGGGAAACATACCACTGTGACGCGCCAGATGTTCCCGTTGGAGGGCGGCGGTTATGTTGCCGATACACCAGGCTGGAAATCGCTGGCATTGTGGGATACCGAGCCTGAGGAACTGGAGGCGTACTTCCCGGAATTACGCGACCTCGTGCAGCACTGTCAGTTCAGCGATTGCACGCATACGCATGAGCCGCAATGCGCGGTGTTGGACGCGGTCAAGGATGGACGCGTGCATCCGAAACGGTACGACTCGTATTTACGCCTGCGCGCAGGAATGGATTAGTGCGCGGAGTTTACGATCCGCAATTGACGCTTTATGATGGCTGAAAAACAATGACCAATAACTGGAACCTGATCGGCCACGAGTGGGCAGTGGACATGTTAAAGAAGCATGTCATCCGTGGGACAACGCGCCATGCGTATCTTTTCGCGGGACCTCCCGGGCTGGGCCGCCGCACCCTGGCGTTGCGCTTCGCCCAGGCATTGAACTGTCAGACCCCTGTTGAGGAAGGTATCCCATGTGGAGAGTGCCGCGACTGCAGACAGATCGAAGCCATGCAGCATCCGGATCTAAGTGTTGTCCAGCCGACAGATAAAGATCTTAAACCCGACCCCGGTGGTGAAATTCGTATACAGCAGATTCGGGACTTGCAAAAGAGTATCAACTTAAGACCTTACCAATCAAAGTACCGGGTTGTCGTATTTACTAGATTTCAGGAAGCAAATGTTTCGGCATCTAATGCCCTCCTCAAAACGCTCGAAGAAGCGCCTTCCTATGCAGTTCTGATCCTGACCGCTGACAATCCCGAGCAACTTTTGCCAACCATTGTTTCAAGATGTGAAGTCTTAAAGCTTCGCCCACTTAAGGTGGATCAGGTTCAAATGGCACTGGAAGAAAAGGGATTCGAGACGAATCACGCGAGGTTGATCGCCCACATTTCAGGTGGAAGGTTTGGGTACGCGCTCGATCTTCTTGAAAGCCCGTCCCTGCTTGTGGAGCGCGAGGAACGGTTGAATGACCTGCAAAGCCTGATCGCTGGCTCGCGCGTGGAAAAGTTTGCCTATGCAGATAAATTGTCGAAGGACAGGGATTCCATGCGGCAGGTGATCCTGATCTGGCTCTCGTACTGGCGCGACGTAATGCTGCGGGCCGCGCAGTCAGAAACTCCACTGGTGAATGTGGACCGAAATTTGGAGATCGAGGATATTGCCGGTAGAATGGATCTCTCGTCTGCGCGGCTTGTTGTTAGCAGACTCGAGAATTCACTTGAAAAAATGGAAAGAAACGTAAATTCCAGATTGCTGGCCGAAATTTTATTATTAGATCTACCAGCTCTATAATCTTGCCGACTTAACGCGCGACAAAGGGTGGGAGAGTCTTCAACCTATTGATTTGAAATGGGTCAACTTGATTTCAGTCAATGAGACATGGTCTGCGTTTGCGTTAAGACCCTACAAGGAAGGGGAAAAACGACGGTCGTTTCGTTAACCGCAAAACGCGTATCCCAACCCTCCTTGCAGTCAGTTCTGATATTTGCTTTCTATCCATCCCCGGCCCTTACCGGATTCTTCAACACACCCAATCCCTCTATTTCAACGACTACTTCATCACCATTTTTCAACTCACCCACGCCGGCAGGCGTGCCGGTGAATATCAAGTCGCCGGGCTCAAGCGTCATGACAGAGGAGATATATGCGATCAGTGTTCCCACATTGAACAGCATGTCGCGTGTGGACGCCATTTGCCGCATTTGCCCATTCACGCGGCATGTGACCACTGCGTCAGCCGGGTCAAACTCGGTATCGATCCACGGACCGAAGGAGCAGAATGTATCGAAGCCTTTGGCACGCGTCCATTGACCGTCTGTCTTTTGCAGGTCGCGGGCGGTGACATCATTGCCAATTGTGTACCCGAAGATATGTTTTTTCGCGTTTTCTCCTGTGATATTCCTGCCGCGTTTGCCGATAACGACGACCAGTTCCGCTTCATGTTCCACCTGGACGGATTGCGCTGGCAGGATGATTGTCCCACCGATGGGGATGATCGAGGAGGGCGGCTTCATGAAAATGAGAGGCACTTTAGGTACTTCATTCCCAAGTTCCCTGGCGTGTTCCACGTAGTTGCGGCCAACGCACAGGATCTTGCTTGGCTCGCTGGGGGCAAGCAGCTTCACGTCTGCCAGGGGCGTTTCAGCTTCACTCCGGCGGTACCTTCCGAAAACGTTCCCGCCAATTTCACCCACCTTGTGGTCCAGTATCCATCCGTATTTTGGCTTGGATTTTCCATCCAGGGGTTCGTATCGTACAATGCGCATGACTCTTCCTCCGTATTTGATCAAGCAAGTGTAACATGATGTATAATTGCCTTTACGGGCGCCCAGCTGACCTGGTCGCGAAGCACCCTGTGGGGTAGAGCACTTCCGTGCCCATTTGGGCGCTTAGCTCAGTTGGTTAGAGCACTTCCTTTACACGGAAGGGGTCAGGGGTTCGAGTCCCTTAGCGCCCACAAGAGTCCCGAGCTATCGGGGCTCTTTTTTTATTTCCAGGGAGGCACCATGGATCAAATGGCAGGGTTGGAAGTGAGTAAGCGGGCCCTTTTTTGGAGCCTTGCATAAACGACAGAAGTGTTATAAATCACTTTCAATATAGGTATTTATGATGTATTCTTACCAATCTTCTTTATAATACACTTGTCCCATAGTCAATTCGAAAAAAAGGACGCAAGTGAGCATCCGTTTCAAGGTCATCCTACCCTATCTTCTCCTGACACTCATCGTAGCCGTGACGGGTGCTTATGTGGTAACGCGCCTGGTCTCCAGTTCGTTAGGCGAGCGCCTCTCAAATCAATTGCTGGAGGCGGGACGTGTCGTTTCAGATACGATGACCAGGCAGGAGATCGACCATCTCGAATCGGCACAATTGATCGCCTATACGCGTGGAGTTGGCGAAGCCTTAAGCGCGGGGAATGCAGATCAGGCCTCGGTTTTGGCCAAACCGGCCATGGCGGGGCTGAGGGTGGAAAGCCTGATGTTGTTCGACGCGCAGGGACTTGAATCCATTCATTTCATCAGGGAATTCAACGGCATGGTCACGGATGTCACTACGCCGGGACGCCCTTCGACGTTATCCATCGTCGGCGATTTGCTGGCAGAGAATAACCCCGAAAGCCTGCCCAGGCGTACACTGGCGCTTGATACCATTGACAGGCGTTATTACTATTTCACGGCGATCCCGGTGGTGTTTGAAGATCAGGTTGTTGGCGCGGTGGTGGTGGGGACTTCCCTGAATGTGATCATGCCGCTTCTGAAAAGCACTTCGCTGGCAGATGTGATCCTTTACGATGAAAGCGGCCAGGCCATCGCGACCACGCTCGGCCAGCAGGGAATGGATGATCTATTCAAGCAGACGGTCTCCATCGAGGATGAACTGTATCGATCTGTTGTGAATGGCAATGGAATTGTGCCAGGCAGGGACCTCGGTTTCGATGACCGCTCCTATCGCGTTGCCTACGGTCAGCTTAAGATGGCCGAGGACCGCCTGGCTGTTTTTGCGGTGATATTGTCGAGTGAATATGTCGCTGAGTCCGGTTCTTTGAGCCGTAGAAATTACGCCTTCCTGTATGGCGCGGCGATGGTCGCTGTGATTCTGATCGGTTATTTCGTTGCGCGGTTGATCATCAACCCACTGCTAAAACTGGTACGCACCTCGCGCGCCATTGCAGGCGGTGACCTGACGATGCGCACCGAAATAAAAAGCAGGGATGAGATCGGCGTGCTTGCCAATACCTTCGATGAGATGACCGAACACCTGCAGCAGCGCACACTCGAACTGGAGAAGACCAACAAGATCCTGGAGCAAATGGATCGCACCAAAGTGCGTTTCATTCAGGTGGCCGCGCACGAACTGCGAACGCCATTGACCCTTGTACAGGGATATTCCCAGATGGTGGAAATTAAATCGAAGGACAATAAAGATCTCATCAGATATACGACCGGCATTCTGGAAGGCACAGCCCGCATGGTTGATATCATTGATAACATGCTGGATGTCTCACGCATCGACACAAATCAGCTTCAGCTCAAGCCTGCAGAAGTTCACATGGACGAGGTGATCGAGAAGGTTGAAAAGACATTCCAGCCAGCGTTTGAAGAACGCAAGCTTACGTTCAGCACTGAAGGGCTTGTCCATCTGCCTCTTATCCAGGGTGATAAAGACCTGCTCTACAAACTTTTTTATCATATTATCGTCAATGCCATCAAATATACGCCGGATGGTGGGCATATCCTGGTCAGCGGGAGCTTACTCGGGGAAACGGGTAAGGAGTTGCAGATCCAGATCGCAGTCAGGGACAATGGCATCGGCATTGACCCACAGAACCAAAAACTTGTTTTCGAGAAGTTCTACCAGACGGGTGAAGTGCTTCTGCACTCCTCGGGCAAGACCAAATTCATGGGTGGCGGTCCCGGGTTGGGACTTGCCATCGCGCGCGGCATTGTTACCGCGCATCGCGGCAGCATCTGGCTCGAGAGCCCGGGCTTCAACGAAATGACAAATCCCGGCACAACAGTCTTTGTGCAGCTGCCGGTCAATGGGCACCCCCGTGAAAGTATCTGAGCACGAGCGGCGTGACTGGATCATTATTGTCGTTATCATCCTGATCGGATTCATGTGTGTGTTCCTTGTGGGATACTGGGCAGTCCGCTTCCCTCCAAGCTGGGAGTTGGCCGCAGACATGGGATCGAAACTCGACCCGAACAGTGACTTCCTCACACGCCGCCCCGGGGGATTTGTGGAACCTGTGGACTCGATCATCCTCACCCAGCCCGTCTGGATCAATGTGATCCTCACGCCGGGCGCATTATTCCCCACTCGAATACCTCATGCCACCACGACAGCACCTCTTTTCATAACGCCCACGCCAGTTACACTGGCCACACAAACAACAGTGATCCTGCCCAGCCCCACTCGTACGCCTGTATATTACCTGCCAGCATCAACTTTAATATCAAACCCCTCGTATACCAGGACCCCAATCTTCACGTCCACAGCTTTATCTACAGCTATCATTACAGCTGTGCCAACAAATACAGCTGTGACCACAACAACCAACACTCCCACCGCTGTCACGCCACCCGAGGCTGACTTGCAAATCACAAAAGACGATAATGCCACCACCTATGTCTCGAATGGGACGTTGACTTATACGGTAACAGTTGCGAACAGTGGTCCCAGTGCAGTTTTCGGTGCAGTCATTGCTGATAATATCCCTTCACAGGTGACCAGCTGGAGTTGGGCCTGTTCCTCACAAAACAGTGGCGCAAGTGGATGCGACCCTGTCTCGAACAGTAGCGTTGATTTCAGCGACATGGTCAACCTGCCGAATGGCGCCAGCATGGTGTACACCGTTACTGCGAACATCTCGCCCAGCGCGAGCGGGGAGCTGACCAACAACGGGTCCATCAGCCCCCCGACAGGAATTACCGACCTTATAATGGGTAACAACTCCGCCAGTGACACGGATCAAATCGTTGTATCCAGTTCATTTCCCAACGGAAATATCGACACAATACCGGACGGTCAGATAGAAACTATCCCTCGTGGTGCATCGGTCACGCTGGCGTTTAAATTGCCTCTTTACGTGGGTGACGACGATAGTTGGGATCTTGTTATGTATGAACTGGCCAACGGAACAGGCATCGCCATGGATCTGATCCAGCTTGAGATCAGTGACGGCTATAACTGGTATACAATCCTCAATTGGGGTGATAACGTCGCAGATACAAATTCAAATATGGATATCAGTGATGCGACGATTGGCGGCGTTGAAAAAGATAACCGTGACTTTACTACAATCCCGAAATCTGATGTCTTATTTCCCTTTGGGACCGGGACTTTGGCTAGCCCCGCTACCGGAGTAGTCATGGAACTGGACGGATTTGTTCCGGATGGTAATTATAATTACATTCGTATCACTTGCCCGCTGGACGGAATGGATGGTGGATGTGAAGTGGATGCTATCGCAATACTACCGTAACCATTATTGATATTAAAAAAGCAAGTGAGACGAACGATTCGTCTCACTTGCTTTTTCTTTACCCACTTCTGAAACTAAAATTTATCCACCACTTTGTTGCGTTGGCTGGGCAGTGGGGGCTTTTTCGGTGCCAGGACCAAAGCCGGGGCCGTGCGGGCCGCCGAGACCGAATCCACCGGGCTTGCCAATGAAACCTTTGTCGAGTCCTTCGAGCAGCCAGTCCGCGTTTTCCTGTGTGATGGTTCCATCCTCCACGGCTTGTGTAATACGCTCCCGCATTTCAGTTGCGTGCGCCGCCTGGACGGCAGCCTGCACGTCTGCAAAATCGACGCCTGCCTCTTCAGCGATCTGTTCGAGAGTGCTGCCGCTCTGGAGGGCGGTTGTCAGTTCATCCGTTGTCATATCCAGGACTTCTGCTGCAGCTTCAAGCTCTGCAACCCCAAGGCGTAGACCACGTCCGCCATCGCCAGGGCCGCGCCCATGCTGCAATGTGCTGGACAGACTCTGTGCATACGCGTTTGTCGCGCCGATCACACCGACCACCAGCAGCGCAGCCAGTAATCCGCCGATCAAAATAGACATTTTGTTCTTCATATTTTTCTCCATTCTTTGATGTGGCTGGAACACCTCCAACCTGGACAAATCTTATCCTGCAGGTGTTATGAAGTTGTGAAAAGCTTGTGTGGAAAATGTGTGGAACGACTTGAGCCTCTGCTCCGTCCAATCTACAATCCATTTGCTCACGCCAGGCGAGGAAAAATGACATCGAAAAAGACAGTTGTATATGGTGTGGCTGTGCTGGTTCTTGTTTTCATGGGGATGCGGCTGCTTCGTTACTACCGCCAGCCGCTTGGGCCCGCGTTGGAATTGCCAGCCTCCACGCAGCCTAACCCCACACTCACCGCATTTCCCATTGAAGAACAACCCACCCGCGACACAGTCACTGAAATTCCGTCAACGTTAACCGCAACGCCTCAACCCATGTGCGGTGGACCAGCCGTCATGAACATACTCGCCATCGGCTCGGATGCGCGCGGCAATCATTACCTGTACGGTCTGGCGGATATCATGCGCCTTGTGCGCGTGGATTTCGTCAACGCGCGGGTGAGCATCCTTGAAGTCCCGCGCGATCTGTGGGTGGAGATCCCCGAAATCTCGGACCACTACAACATTACGCAGGGAAAATTAAATCAGGCATACCTGTATGGCAACAAGGGACTTGGCTATTACGATGGCCCCGGCCAAGGGCCAGGTTTACTGGCACGCACTTTGAACCTCAACTTTGGCGCACAACCCGATCATTACATCGCGGTCAACATGCTGACCTTCGAAGCCATCGTGGATGCCATCGGTGGCATTGACGTGTACCTGCCCTATGAGATCAGCGTGAGGTCGCCAGCGAACCCCAAAGGATTTGCGATTCCGCCCGGTCAACATACGATCGATGGCGAGACTGCGCTCTGGGTGGCGCGCATCCGCCAGTATAGTACCTTCAGTCGTGCGGACAACCAGAATATCGTCATGTGCGCGTTGCGCAAGAAGCTTCTCAGCCCGGCAGTCGTGCCAGCCATCCCGAAACTGGTCAGGGATTTTCAGCGCTATGTTCAGACTGACCTGAGCCCCGAACAGATCAACCAGCTTGCCTGCCTGGCCACGCAAATGAAAGGCACCAGCGTCGTCTTTGCCAGTTTTCCGATGGAGCTTTTCAAAAACACAAAGACCTTCGACCCGCAGCTCAAGACGACCACATCCACACTGGATGTGGATTTTACTGTCCTGCGTGAGTACGTTGACCGCTTCCAACAGGGGACATGGCCTGACCCGAATCCGCCTGCACCTGAGGAAACAGACCTTGAGTTTTCATGTGATGATTAAAAATGTAACGCTCAAGCCGCCGTCCCCCGGCGGCTATTCCAAATTCCCAGCGCCGGGGACGGCACTGGGAGCGTTATAGAGTTTACCTGTGAGGATTGAAGAACAGCTTTTTTATGTCATAATGGTTCGATGACCATTCTCTCCTTTGCATCGTCGGATGTTACACTTGCGACTGCAGGCGGCAAGGGTGCAAATCTTGCCGTTTTGGCCCGCGCGGGTTTCCTGGTACCGCGCGGGTTTATTATTTCAACGGACTCCTACCGCGCCTTTGTGGATGCCAATCGCTGGCTGGCCACCATGAAGTCGGCGGTGAATGATATTTCAGCCGAAGATGCCAGCGCTCTCGAAAAGACATCCGCGCAGATCCGGGCAGCATTTTCCGTGGGCCGCATCCCTTCTGAAATCGAGTCTGCCATCCGTGCCGCGTATGCGGAATTTGGGGATGCTCCCGTTGCAGTGCGATCCTCTGCCACGGCGGAGGATCTTCCGGACCTTTCCTTTGCAGGGCAGCAGGATACGTACCTCAATATCATCGGTGAGGAAGCTCTCTTAAAAGCTGTCATCGACTGCTGGGCAAGTTTATGGACCGCGCGTGCAATCGCCTATCGCTTGCGGAATCATATCCCACAGGATGAGGTGGCGCTGGCTGTTGTTGTGCAGGAGATGGTCGAGAGCGAGGTTTCGGGGGTATTGTTTACCGCCAACCCGCTGACGGGGTTGCGTAGTGAAACAGTCATCGATGCCACATTTGGGCTGGGCGAAGCGCTCGTCTCGGGGCAGGTGGAGCCTGATCACTATGTGGTGGATACCCTCAGCAACGTCATCCGCAGTAGAACGCTGGGGGCGAAGGAAATATCCACTCGTGGCAAAACAGGCGGCGGTGTGGAAACGATGCAGGAGGATGCATCCACGCGGCAGGCACTTTCAGATGAGGAAATTCTCCAGCTTGCTGAGCTTGGCAAATCCATCCAAAAGGAATATGGCTTTCCACAGGATATCGAGTGGGCATTTGCGGATGGAAATCTGTATGTTTTACAGTCGCGCGCCATTACATCCCTGTATCCTGTTCCTGAAGAGTCGCCTGACCCGCTCAAAGTGTGGTTCTCATTCGGTGCGGTGCAGGGGATGCTGCAGCCGATCACACCCCTGGGGCAGGATAGCATTCGGCTGGTGCTGGCGGGTGCTGCGGCGCTTTTCGGTTTCAGGTTGAATCATGAAAACATTGATTTTGTCCGAACCGCGGGCGAACGCCTGTGGGTACGACTCGACGGTCTGGTGCGCAACCCGATCGGAGGGCGGATCTATAAAACGGTTCTTCCAATGCTCGAGCCCAGTACGGCCAATATCCTGGCACAGTTGGTGAATGATCCGCGCCTTCAGGCAGGCAGCGGGAAAATCAAGTTCAGCAGCCTCAGGCGCCTGTTGGGATTTTTTCTGCCGTTACTTCCACGCTTTGCACACACGATACGCAACCCCGAAAAGGCACGCGACGAGTTTGAGCAGCATCTTGCGCATGTCAGCGGACTTGCGCAGATCTCACAGGCAGGCGACATGTATGCACGGCTCGCGGAATGCGTCGTTCTCCTGCGTGATAAGAGCACCATCCGTGCCTTTGAACTTGTCATGCCAGGGTTCCTGCCGATCTTTGTGCCAGGCATTGCATCGCTTGCGCTGTTGAACAGGCTGGCCTCGCAGACCACTGAGAGTGATCATGGGGTTGCGTCACTGGTGCTGGAAGTGACGCGCGGCCTGCCGCACAATGTGACCACTGAAATGGATCTGGCATTGTGGGACACTGCCAAAGCCATCCGTGTTGACGCGGACTCGCTGAATCGATTCGTCTCAGCTTCGCCAGCCGGGCTTGCCAC
Source organism: Chloroflexota bacterium (assembly GCA_039932795.1). Taxonomy (GTDB): domain Bacteria; phylum Chloroflexota; class Anaerolineae; order Anaerolineales; family Villigracilaceae; genus Defluviilinea. The sequence goes on along the minus strand of JBDTPH010000021.1, from coordinate 2,990 downwards.
CGCTTACTTGAATGGGACTCTGCCCTCCGCCGCACAGGGAGCTCTTGCGCGTTTCATGGAGCTCTATGGCATGCGCGGTGTTGGCGAGATCGACCTGGGACAGCCGCGCTGGCGCGAAGCGCCCGAGCCGATCATGCAGACGCTGCAAAGTTATCTGAAGATCAGCGATGAGCTTGCACCGCATGTCCTGTTTGCGCGCGGCGCGCAGCGTGCTGAGGATGCGATCGAAAAACTTGCCATGGCTGCCTATATTCAGCCCGGCGGCTGGTTCAAGGAGAAACTGGTACGAGGCGCGGCCCGCCGTGTCCGTGCCTTGATGGGCGCACGCGAAGCACCCAAGTTTTATGCCATCCGCGTGATGGGAATTGTGCGGGCTGAGCTGCTCGCAATTGGGGAAGAGTTTGCCAGGGCAGGCATCCTTGAAAATAGGGATGATCTTGTTTTTCTTCACATCCGCGAACTGGATGCGCTTGCACAGCATGAGTTCGGTGACTGGAAAACCCTCATTGCCGGGCGGCGCGCCACGTATGAACGTGAAGCGCGGCGCAGGCAAATCCCGCGCGTCCTGGTCAGTGACGGCCGCACCTTTTACGAAGGCCTCGGCGCAGAAACGGATACAGGTAATGTCATCACAGGCAGCCCGGTGTCGCCGGGCGTGGTGGAGGGGATCGTCCATGTGGTGTTCAATCCCCATGAGAGTCAGCTTGCGCCCGGCGAAATCCTGGTCTGCCCGGGCACCGACCCGGCCTGGACTCCGCTTTTCATGGCCGCCGGCGGCTTGGTCACCGAGGTGGGCGGAATGATGACGCACGGCTCCGTGGTGGCGCGTGAATATGGCATTCCCGCAGTGGTGGGTGTGCATCAGGCAACGACACGTTTGAAGGACGGACAGAGGATCAGGCTCGATGGAACGGCGGGGAAGATTGTGATCTTGGAAGAAACATTGTAGCGGTGGGTAACTGCCAACCTCTGGATGGGGAACATGTCATTTTTCACTTGACCCTTGCCCCTTCCCGTCCTACAATTCAGATCGTCTGAAAATTCAAATAATTATTGAATATGTCACTCTGAGAGAGCGTTTGCCGCGACCGAAGAGTCTCGCTCATCATGTTCGAGATGCTTCGTCGCTGCTCCGCGCTCCTCAGCATAACAATTCAAGGAGATTACACTATGTCCGACTATTTGTTCCGCGGCGACCTCGCCAGGCTCGATCGTGATGTTTATGAATTGACGCAGCTCGAGGCAGAGCGACAGGCCCGCAAGTTGATCCTGATCCCCTCTGAATCCACTGCACCGATGGCGGTTCGGGAGGCATTATCATCCGCATTCCAGAACATTTACGCTGAAGGCTACCCCGAGGAAGAGACGCGCTGGATGTCCGAGGAGGAAATTTTGGATTATCCGGCGCGTTTAGGTGATTATCGCCGCAACGGTGACCCGCGCTATTACAAGGGCGTGGAATATGCAGACGTGGTCGAGTCGCTGGCCCGCCGCCGCGCGGCAGAGACCTTCGCCGCCAACGGATTCACTGCCGACCAGATCTATGTCAACGTTCAGGCTCTCTCCGGTGCACCGGCCAACAACGCAGTCTACCAGGCGCTGATCGGCCTCGGCGAAACCGTGATGGGACTCAACCTGCTGCACGGCGGGCACCTCTCCCATGGCTCCTCGGTCAACCGTTCGGGCAAGTGGTTCAAGGCTGTCCATTACACCGTGGATGAGAATGAAAAACTTGATTACGACAGGATCCGCGCGCAGGCGCTCGAAGCCAAACCAAAACTGCTGATCGCGGGCTATTCATCCTATTCATGGGTTCCCGATTGGAAGAAATTCCGTGCCATTGCCGATGAAGTGGGCGCGTATTTCCTGGCGGATATTTCGCACATCGGTGGGCTCGTCGCCGCGGGTGTGGTTCCTTCACCGGTGGGCATTGCGCATGTGGTCATGTCCACCACGCACAAGAGTCTGGATGGCCCGCGCGGAGCGGTGCTGCTGACCACCGACGCGGCCATTGCCAAAAAGATCGATAAAGCCGTCTTCCCCGGCGAGCAGGGCGGACCTCATGTCAATGTGTTCGCTGCATTGTCCCTGACGTTCAAGCTCGCCCAGACCCGCCAGTTCAGGAAGCTGCAGGAGCAGACGGTCGTCAACGCCAAAGCGATGGCCGACCAGTTCAAGCAGCGCGGACTGCGCGTCCCGTTTGGCGGCACGGATACTCACCTCGTGAATGTGGATGTGACGACGATCACCGGTGAGGATGGCACAGCCCTGAGCGGTGACCAGGCCGCGCGCATTCTGGATATCGTTGGCATTGTGGTCAATCGCAATACGATCCCCGGCGACAGGAATTCGCAGGATCCCTCAGGCATCCGTCTCGGCACGCCGTGGATCACACAGCGCGGCTTCAACGAAAAGACCACGCGCGAACTGACCAACATCATGGCAGATGTGCTGCTGGCCTGTGCGCCCCACGCAGTGGATACCGTCCGCAAGGGCCGCGCCCGCCGCGCCAAGCTGGATTTCAATACCTTGAACGATGCCAAATTGCGGGTGCGAAAGCTGGCTGAAAAAGCGGGCATTGACTTCAGGTACAAAAAGAGTGGCTATCCACATTTCTATTACATTGATGACGCTGTCAAAGCACGAGATAACGCGGTCTTTGAACTGAGCGGTGCACGCGCCCGGCAGGTATTGGATTATGCTGCGTCCTCTGACCTTTCCGCGTTGCAGAAGGGACAGAGTCAGGCGACCACGATCGCGACGCCGAAGGGAGTTGTAAGAGGCGCACTGGTCAATGTGGATGACCAGACCTATCAGCTGTTGATCCCTGTCAAGAAGGCGGCGCTGGTCGCTACCTGGCTGCGTGATCTCTCGGATGGATATACCTCGTTCAAGCTGGACGGCCAGAAGGATTTCAGCGCCAGGCGGCTGCCGGGCCCGTTCGTCCTAGAGCAGGTGAAGAGGGCAGCAGCAGGGGCGAAGCATGCTTC
>JBDTPH010000020.1:0-32810 GCA_039932795.1 Chloroflexota bacterium | reverse complement strand
ATTCCGGGCGCCGCATCACACCATATCACACGCGGGGCTGGTGGGCGGTGGGAATATTCCCAAGCCGGGAGAAATATCCCATGCACACCGCGGCGTTTTGTTTTTGGATGAATTCCCTGAATTCGGCGCGCGCGTCCTTGAAGTAATGCGCCAGCCCATGGAAGATAAGGTTGTGACCATTAGCCGTGCCCAAGACTCCTTAACTTTCTCCGCGAACTTTCAACTGATCGCTGCAATGTATCCCTGCCCGTGTGGATATTATGGTGATTCACTGAAGCCCTGCACCCCGTTCGGGCCGCGAGCCCGCCGGGGCGAGACGGCCTGTGCACATGCACTGGTCACCAAATACCAGAAGCGCATCTCCGGTCCGCTGCTGGATCGCATTGACATTCATGCCGAAGTGCCACGCGTGGACTATGAAAAACTAAGCGGAGATCGAGTTGGTGAAACATCTCAATCCATTCGTGCAGGAGATCTTCAACAAAAGCGATCTGGAATCCGAAGTCTCCCGACTTCGGCGCAGAGTCAGGAGACTCTGCAATCCGTTGATATGTAATGCCGATATCCGTGTCGGGGAGATACGGCAGTTTTGTAAGCTGTAGGATGAAGGTCAGAGTCTGATGCGGGCAGCGACATTGTGCTGTGCATGTGTCAACTGAATTTATCGGCGCGCGGCTATCACCGGGTGTTGAAACTGGCTCGCACAATCGCGGATCTGGCGGGGAGTGAGACAATCCAGTCTGTGCAGCTTTGACTGCCCGGACCTTTTTGTTATCAGATTCTCTTTCGTATTCAGGTTGTGGACCCATGTACGACTGCCGCCGCGTTTCAAAGACATCGAAGTAGTATGTTCCATTGGTTTGTGACATATAATATTCGCTACCCTAAAAAGCCTCCAGCAAGGGGCCATCAGCTTCGTTAAGGAAGGTTCATGAAAATTCCAGCTGTCGTCTTTACCATGATCATGTTCATTTCATCCTGTGCCAGATCCGTTCCGGCAAACCCAGGTCCAACCCCGAGCGCCGTCCCGTTTCCTGCAACGTCGCCAACTCCAACTGCGACCGCCACACTGACCCCCGCACTTATACCCTCCGACTCGCTCCATCTTGAACCTTTTGGCAGGGTACATATTGACACGGCTGACATAAAGTTTAACGTCAATGGGTCTGGAAGCAACGTCGATTCGATTGCTTTTTGGGAAGCTCCGGATCCGGCAGAGTCTTTGATGATCGTTACATCCAAAGGAAATGAATCCATTGAAGTATACAAATATCCGTTCACGTCCGAGCTGACCACGATCTCCTGCGGCGGGGAGACAAATGGGATCTGGGTGGACCAGGACAGGAACGTTTTGTATAGTACGGAAAGGAACAGCAGCAACATCTGCGCCTTCGACCTGCCGACACTGGAGAAAAATGAGGCCTTGAGCTTTAGCACGGCAGCAACAGGCAGTGATTCTGAGCCTAATCTGGCAATGCTGGTCCTCCCGAATGGCCAGAGGCGAATATATGTCTCTTATGACGATACCGTGTTTTACCACGATGCCGAAACGGGGAACAGCCTCGGGGAATTTACACCGAGCCAGGGTTTGGAAACCATGTATGGGGATGACGATCATCAGGTGCTTTACATCCCGGATGAGAACGGCAAAAGTGGAGTATATATCTACGATCCAGACGGCAACCCGGTGGGCTCAGGCTTCGGGGGCCGCTCCATTTTCGATTCAGATGCAGAAGGGATCTGGGTCTATAAATGTCCTTCGACCGGTACGACAGACAACGGCGAAGGGTTGATCCTTGTCTCCGATCAGAAGGAGGACATAACGGATTTTGAAGTCTTCCACAGGAAAACAAAAGAACACCTTGGAACACTGAATATAAGCGGAGTATTTAATACGGATGGAATTGCAATTACGCAGCAGGTCTCTCCAGATTATCCCCTGGGTCTTTTGGCAGTGATTGTTGATGACACGAGTACAGTGGGGATTGGATGGGACTCCATCCTTGAGAAAACAGGATTATCCTGTGGCAGTTAAACGATGACATATCCTGGCCATGCCTTTCCGTATCCCTGCCCATGTGGCTATTATGGTGATTCGCTCAAGCCTTGCACGGGTGCGCATGCGCTGGTGATCAAATACCAAAAGCGGAGATATGCGTATTGTGGATGCACGGCAGTTCTGCCGGTTGCAGGAGGAGGGTGAGATAAGTAGGGCGGCAGCATACAGCATATGGGTTAAAACGAATACGATCGATCAATAAGACACAGGCTCCGTACTCACGGAGCCTGTGTCTTATCAACCTTCGACCTTGCGTTTTCTCAGCATGCCTGCATGCCTTGTGAGCAAACGAACACCTGAAATGGAACGCTGTCGTCTTACAACTCGATTGTTGCCGCGGCCAGGTTGTCAGTACCCAACGGCGCGATGTTAAAACCGACTGTTTTAAAGATGTGCAGCATGACCTGATTATCAGCAGTCAGGATGGCACTCATGCGTTCAATATGCTCACTCCTGGCAACGTCTACCGCGCGGCGAATGAGTTCGGCACCCAGGCCAATGCCCTGGTACGGATCACCCACCAGCACGCTCAGACGCGCCTCATTTGTGCCATGAATTTTGCTCAAACGGACGATACCCATGACGCTGCGTTCGTCATTGGCGTCCCGTGTTTCAGCGACCAGGGCGATCTCACGGTCATAGTCCACGTGGCAGATGCGGGCCAGGCGTTCATGCATCACGCGATCCTGAAGCATGATCGGCTGCAGATAGCGCATGAAGACGGTCCGATCAGATAGGATGGTGTGGAATTTTACGAGCAGCGCTTCATCTTCCGGCAGGATCGGGCGGATGGTGACCTTGCTCCTGTCCTTGGCCGTCCATGTTCCAACATACTGCATGGGATACGGTCGGATGGCGAGCTTGGGTAACTGTTCCTCTTTTGTGTCCTTGTCATAGAGCACGACACGGGCATCCAGCGCGATCAATTTTTCGGGTGAAGCCACGAGGGGATTAATATCCAGTTCCTTGATCCAACGCTGTTCAGTGATCAGTTGTGAGAAACGGACAAGCAGCCCTTCTAGAGCTACCAGGTCCACAGGGTCGCGGCCGCGCACACCTTTCAGGGCAGTGTAAATTTTGGTGCGTTCCATCATGCGCCGCGCTCTTGTGGTCGTGAGGGGAGGCAGGCCAAGGGCGCGGTCTTTGAAGACCTCCACCAGCTGGCCGCCCAGGCCGAACAGCAGGACCGGTCCGAACTGCGGATCAATGCTGCTGCCCAGAATTAACTCATATCCTTCCACCTTTGCCATGGGCTGGACGGTTACACCCAGAAAATGTTCAGCCCCAACTTTTTCTGCCACTGATTTCTCGATATCCGTGTAGGCTTTTTGGACAGCCTGCGCGTCCGCCAGGTTCAACTGCACGCCACCGACGTCGGTCTTGTGGGTGATCGTTTCTGAATGGATCTTGAGGACCACCGGGTATCCGATCGCGTCTGCCTCTCTGACGGCCTCTTCCTTGCTTTTCGCGATACGTGTCTCCACCGTGGGGATGCCGTAGCAAGCCAGAAGCTGCTTGGATTCGTATTCGGTCAGGATGGTGCGGCCTGAGTCGCGCGCGGCCTTGATGACACCTGCTGCACACTCGCGGTCGAGCTGGGCCTGGCCATCTCCACCCACAGGCATGGGGGTTTCATACAGAAGGCGTAGATTTTCTGAATAACGCGCCATGTAATTAAAGACGCGCGCGGCAGTATCAGGATAGGGGAAGGTTGGAATGTTGGCTTTATTGAGAATTGCCTCGCCGGGCGCGACTTCATTCCCACCCATCCAGGTGGCGATGACAGGTTTGCCCAATGACTGTGCGTACGGTTCCAACTCTTCAGCAGTCTTTGTGGGATCGGTCATCGCCTGGGGCGTGAGTATTACCAGGATGCCATCACTGTTTGGATCCTGGGCAGCGATCTCAAGCGCCTTGCCATACCGCTCCGGGCTTGCATCGCCCAGAATGTCCACAGGGTTGTTGTGGCTCCAGGCGGCTGGGAGAAGCTGATTGAAAGACTCCATGATCTCTGGTGAAAGAGCTGCCAGTTCACCGCCATCGGTGAGCAGTGCATCCGTTGCAAGCACACCGGGTCCGCCGGCATTGGTCAGGATGGTCAGGCGGCGGCCCTGGGGACGGGGCTGCTTTCCGAGCACTTCAGCCATGTAAAATAATTCGGCAATGCTATTAACCCGCAGGACACCGCTTCGGCGGAAGGCCACTTCGAGCACCTCGTCACTACCTGTCAGCGAACCGGTGTGCGACGCGGCTGCCTTGGCAGCTCCCTCTGTACGGCCCGGCTTGATGACAATGATGGGCTTGGTGAGGGCCACTTCGCGTGCAGCGGAGAGAAAGGCGCGGGCATTGCCGATCGTTTCCATGTAGATAACGATGCTCTTGGTATGCGGGTCGTCCCCCAGGTAATAGATGAGGTCGCTCCAGTCTATATCCAGCATGGAGCCGATGGAGACGAAGGAACTGAACCCAACATTCTCCCGCAGACTCCAGTCGAGGATGGCAGTGCACAATGCGCCACTCTGGCTGATGAACCCCACACTGCCACGACGCGCGATCGTAGTGGCGAAGGTCGCATTCAAACCGGTCGTGGGACTCATGACTCCCAGGCAGTTGGGTCCAATGATCCGCATACCCCCGCGGCGGGCATGTTCCAGGATCTGACGTTCGAGCTCCGCGCCTTGAGGGCCGGTTTCCTTGAAGCCAGCGGAGATGATGATCGCGCTTTTCACGCCAATGTCAACCGCCTCCTTGATGATGGCGGGGATGGTCGCGGCAGGAGTCACTACCACGATCAAGTCCACCAGTTCAGGCACGGCGCTGAGAGACGGGTAGGCTTTGATGCCGAGAATGCTCGGGCGTTTCGGGTTGACGGGATAGATGGTTCCGCCGAAGGAACTACTGATCAAATTCCAAAGGATGGTGCGCCCGACACTGCCGGGGGTTTCAGTCGCGCCGATTACTGCAACACTTTTGGGTGCAAAAATGGCGTCCAACGCCTGGCGTCCATAATGGAGCACATCATGGGCGGGGTCTACACCGGGGGTGACAACAAGATCCATTTCATTTTCCTTTATTATTCTCACCATGCTTCTGACGGCGAGGATTGTATAGTGAATTATTTCACTATGTATATCACAAAAAACGATGCTTAAAGGCTATAGAATTCCATGACGATTTTCCTGCGGTCATATTTGTGATCGACTATGAGCTGACTGAGCACCTGCAGGGAAGGCGAAACGTTTTAGAGATTCTAACCCATGACACGAGATAAGCTGTCACTGCCCGCTTTTTCTTAAGTGACCTTAAGTGTATCCTTCGAAATATCCATCCCAATGTAATCCTGCAAAGCAATTGTCATCTGACACTGCTGTCCGTATAATGGAAGGGCGCCCGCTTTACGCGAAGCGTTCGGTGTGGAAGCCCCACTGACTTTTTGGGCTCACGGAAAATTGGATGAAAGGTGGATGCATGCGAGCAGCATATTATGAACGTGCGGGCCCGGCGAGTGAAGTATTGTGTGTTGGTGAGCTGCCAACCCCTGTCCCTGGTTCCGGAGAAGTACGGGTGAGAGTATCCTGGTCTGGAGTGAACCCATCAGATGTCAAAGCGCGTGCCCGCACCAGGATCCTGCCATTTCCACGCATCATTCCCCATAGTGATGGTGCGGGCGTGATCGATCAAGTGGGACCCGATGTCTCATCCACGCGCATCGGTGACCGCGTTTGGATATGGAACGCGGCATGGATGCGACCATTCGGCAGCGCCGCAGACTATGTCGTTTTACCGTCCGAGCAAGCCGTTGTGTTACCCCAGAATACTGACCTGGCTGCCGGAGCCTGCCTGGGTATCCCGGCGTTGACCGCCTATCACGCCGTCACTGTTGCCGGAGGCGTTGCCGGCAAGAATGTTCTGATCTGCGGTGGCGCAGGCGCGGTGGGCCATTATGCCATCCAACTGGCGAAGATAAAAGGCGCGCGGCGGATCATCGCCACCGTGAGTGGACCTGAGAAAGCCGCCCTGGCTCGTGAGGCAGGAGCGGATACTGTCCTGAATTATAAGACTGATGATCTTCCTTCTGCCACCCATGCTGCCACAGCGGGTGAGGGGATCGATCGTATTGTGGAAGTGGATATGGCTGCCAATATCAATACCGATATCGCGGTCCTGCGATCGGATGGGGAGGTGATCGTTTACGGAAGCGGTGCTCCGGAAATCAGTGTGCCGTTTTCGCCCGCGATCCGCAAGGGTGTGCACATGTTTTTTTTCATCGTTTACAATCTGGCCGCGGATGTTCGCGACCGTGCAGTCAGTGATCTCTCGATGCTGCTGGAAGGGGAGCGTCTGAACCATAATATCGCCGCCCGCCTGCCACTTGTACAGATCGCCGATGCTCACGACCTGGTTGAACGGGGCCGGGTCAATGGGAATGTTGTTCTTGAGATCGGGTGATGGATAAAACGCGGATGTTAATCTGAGTCATTCGTTATAACCTGCCGTCGACTCCAAGAATGGGGGAAGTTTGAGTCGCAATCCATACGAACCAACCAAACCGCGCTCTCTGGAGCGCGGTTTTAGTCGTAGATCAAGAAGAACTGCCGGAAAGACTGGCAGGCAGTCAGCCCACTTCGTCGTACATTCAAACTAATGTGTAATATTACATTCTTCCTGCCCTGACATTACATTTTTCCCTTTCGCTGAAAAATAGTTGACTTCTGTCAAGCATTTTGATATTATTTTCACATAGTGAAATAAATTTCATTTTGTCCTCGACACATCAAATGGCCTATCAAACGGCCGGAAAAGAGACTTTATGAAGACTGCGACACCCCTGCTCCAACTTGCCCTCGATTATATTTCCCTGCCAAAGGCGATCGTCATGGCAGCCCTGGTGGCCCCTGAAGTTGACATTATTGAAATTGGAACGCCACTCTGCAAAGCCGCCGGCCTCGATGCGATTCGGGCCATCCGTGAGATATGCCCCGACAAGCTGATCCTGGCGGACTTCAAAGCACCGGATGTAGGCGGCCTCGAGGCCAGCATGGCATTTGATGCAGGTGCGGACATGATGACGGTGATCGGTGGTGCCACGCTGGCCACAGTAGAACAGGCACTCTCGGTGGCACGTGAACGGGGCAAGGAAATGCTTATGGAGCTCACAGGTGTCCGCGATAGCGATATCCTGGAACGGGCAGCCGAGTGGCGTCAGATCGGCGTGGAACGCATCGTTTATCACCGCGAGTGGGATGCCCAGTCAGCGGGCCGCCAATGGGCGCAATCAGATAAGGTCACGATCTGCAAGCTGATCGATATGGGCTTCAAGCTCACAGTGACTGGCGGACTTACGATGGAGCTCCTGCCCTTCTTCGCTGACCTGCCAGTGTCCGTTTTGATCTGCGGGCGGAGTATTCGCGAAGCGTCGGAGCCTCGGATTGCCGCCCACCAAATACGGCTGGCTATTGCCGATCTCTGGTCAGGTTCTTCTGGATGAAATCATGACAAATGTCCCAATCCCCGATATCGGGATTGGGACATTTGTTATCCAACTGATGATCAAGAACTGGGATGACCCCAGTCCCAACGTAAAGTGAAACAAGACACAAGAAACGGAGGTAATTTCATGGCTGAGTCATTGAAGGGAAAGGTAGCGGTTATCACGGGGGCTGGCTCCGGGTTTGGGAAAGCCACAGCGGAGTTGTTCGCCAAAGAGGACCAGGTGAACCTAGTCCTGATCGACTACAACGAGGAAGCCCTCCAGGCCACCTCTGACGCCTGCAAGGCGTCCGGCTCGAACGTGGTGGCTTTGGCAGGCGACGTGACCAATCCGCAGACTTTCGAGCGCGCGCTTAAGGAAACGCTCGAAGCCTTTGGAAAGATCGACTTCCTCATCAATTATGCGGGTGGCGCGCTCAAGGTAGCACCCATCGAGGAGATGGATGACGCGATCACACACCGCATCATCGACCTGAACCTCACCAGCACCATTACCAGCTGCCGGACCTTTACACCCCAGTTCAAGCTCCAGGGCTACGGTAAGATCATCAATGTATCCAGCGCGTGTGACCGCCGCTCGTGGCAGGGCTGGTCAGTGTACTCAGCAGCCAAGGCTGGCGTCAACGCCTTCACCAAATGTCTCTACACAGAACTGCGACCTCACGGTATTGCCGTCACACTCCTCGTGCCGGGCGGATCCAATACCGGCTTCCAGGCAGCCGCCGCGGGCGTGAACGTATTTGAATGGGACGAGGATCTCGCAGTGCGTCCCGAACACTTCGCTGACATGGTCTACCAGACCTGTGCTCTCACTAAAGGCGGATGTGTCTCTGAGATGCTGGTATACGGGCTTGCGCAGGATGTCAGCGGGTTCTGAGATAAAAACCATGACCAGAAAAAAGCTTTTATCCGCAGAAATTTTCTGGACGATGATTGTTAGCTGATAGGATTGGCCGAAACATGTCTCCGGTGCAAGGAGGTGGCAGGACCTGAAAACAAGCGTCAGAAAAACTGTGTCGTACCGCAGCCGCCCAAAAAATAAATGCCCAAATGGGTAAGCAGGTGCGACGATGACAAGTTTCAAATGTTTCCTTTTGCTCATGTATATCAAGGAGAAGTGAAAATGAAAAAGAACGTGTTTGCTCTATTGATCGTGCTTGTGCTCGCTGGCCTAATTATGTCCGCCTGCGGTTCGGCCGCTCCAGCCACTCAAGCCCCCGCGACGAAGCCCATGAAGATCGCGTTCTTCGTGTCGGATCTGTCGAACGTATTCCACCAGGCACAGGCTGCCGAGGCGCAGAAGTATGCCAAGGAAAAGTATGGCGCGGAAGTATTCGTATTCGATGGCAAAGCTGATTCCGCTGTCATGACTCAGAATGTCGACCAGATCATGGCGCAGGGCATGGATGCTGCGACCCTTCACATCTGGGACTACGATGCAGTGAAACCGGCCGTGCTTGAGGCGATCAGCAAAGGCATCGTCCTGACCTCATTCTTCAGCCCGCTGGGCGACAGTGGTATCCCCGTTGCCCGCAGTGATGAAAAAGGTATTTCGTTTGCCATGGGTGCCGAGATGGCGACCCAATGGAAAGCTGCCCACCCCGACAAACCGATTGTCATGGTTGAACTCGGTTGGCCGAACCACACCGAAGTGAAATCCGGACGCACTGACCCGTGGGTCGAAGGCGTTCTCTCTGTGGACCCAACCGCGACTGACCTCGGATGTCTGGATGTCAGCAAGGGCACCGACCAGGCCAAACAGGTCATGACCGACCTCCTGACCACTCATCCCGAAGTCAACCTGATCTACTCTGAAGCCTCCGGCCAGACCGTTGGCACGATGGCAGCTCTGACCCAGGCTGGACGCGGCAAGTTCGATAATGGCAAGCCGTTGACTGAGATCGTCTCCAGCGTTGATTTCGACGAAGTTGAGATGAAGCTGGTCTACGATCCGAACAGTTCACTCAAGCTGTCCATGGGACTTCCCCCAGTGGAAACCGCTCGCGGTCGCATTGACCTCATCATGGACATCAAGTCTGGTGAAGTAAAGCCGATCTCGCAGCCCGCGGAAGAGTTCTTCTACAAAGCCTACAACGTCTCCTTCTGGACGATGCCAGGTGCCGATGCCGCAACATGGCTCAACACCCAGTTCGGAACCAACGTTGAGGCTCCTGCTGTTGAAGCGCCTGCGAAGCCCGTGAAGATCGCGTTCTTCGTATCTGACCTCAGCAATGTGTTCCATCAGGCACAGGCTGCCGAGGCGCAGAAGTATGCCAAGGAAAAATACGGCGCAGAAGTATTCGTGTTCGATGGCAAAGCTGATTCCGCTGTCATGACCCAAAATGTGGACCAGATCATGGCGCAGGGCATGGATGGCGCGACGTTACACATTTGGGACTACGATGCAGTCAAGCCGGCTGTGCTCGAAGAACTTGATAAGGGTATCGTACTGACCTCATTCTTCAGCCCGCTGGGCGACAGTGGTATCCCCGTTGCCCGCAGTGATGAAAAAGGTATTTCGTTTGCCATGGGTGCCGAGATGGCGACCCAATGGAAAGCTGCCCACCCCGACAAACCGATTGTCATGGTTGAACTCGGTTGGCCGAACCACACCGAAGTGAAATCCGGACGCACTGACCCGTGGGTCGAAGGCGTTCTCTCTGTGGACCCAACCGCGACTGACCTCGGATGTCTGGATGTCAGCAAGGGCACCGACCAGGCCAAACAGGTCATGACCGACCTCCTGACCACTCATCCCGAAGTCAACCTGATCTACTCTGAAGCCTCCGGCCAGACCGTTGGCACGATGGCAGCTCTGACCCAGGCTGGACGCGGCAAGTTCGATAATGGCAAGCCGTTGACTGAGATCGTCTCCAGCGTTGATTTCGACGAAGTTGAGATGAAGCTGGTCTACGATCCGAACAGTTCACTCAAGCTGTCCATGGGACTTCCCCCAGTGGAAACCGCTCGCGGTCGCATTGACCTCATCATGGATGTGTTGAATGGCAAGGTGGATCCCACTTCACAGCCTGCAGAAGAGTTCTTCTACAAAGCTTATAACGTCTCTTTCTGGACAATGCCGCGCGAAGATGCCGTGGCGTGGTTGAACAGTCAGTTCGGAACCAACGTCAAATAGCTGTACAAAAAAGAAGTATATGAATTGACGGGGGGAGGGCCGATGCTTTCCTCCCGTCAAGCCCAGGAGCCGACGCATGAAACCGACAGAGAATGTGCTTGAGATCGGGGATCTCGTAAAGGATTTCCCAGGCGTACGGGCAGTCAACAATGTCAGTTTCGACATAAAGCGGAACACCATTCACTGCCTCGTGGGGGAGAATGGCGCAGGAAAATCCACCCTGATCAAGATCCTGACTGGCGCCTACGCGCGAACGAGTGGACAGATTCTTTTGAACGGTGAGGAGTACAACCCGCACAGTACCCGTGATGCGAAGCAAAAAGGAATCAGTACCCTTTTCCAGGAACTCAACGTGGTGGACCAGCTCACCGTCGAGGAAAACCTCACGTTGGGAATGGAAGATACAACGCTCGGATTCCTGAGGCATACGGATAAGATCAACCGCATGGTCAGCGTGATGAATAATATCGAGTCGTCCATCAAGCCAAAGCAGCTGGTTTCAAGCCTGAGCGTGGCAAAGAAGCAAATTGTGGAGATCGCCAAGGCAGTCGCGGCAGAGTCCAATATCATTATTATGGACGAGCCAACCGCTGCGATCTCTGAATCTGAAATCGCACGATTGTTCACCATCATCAAAAGCCTGCGCGATAACAATGTCACTGTCATCTATATCTCCCACCGTCTCGACGAGATCTTCGAGCTTGGAGACTACGTCACAGTCATGCGCGACGGCAAACATATCGAAACGAAGCCGGTATCCGAGATTAAGGACCGCTCGGAACTGATCAAAATGATGATCGGCAAGACCGTGTTCGAGCAGTACACACCGCGCGAGCAGGACTGCCCGGATACGATCCTGGAGGTAAAGAATCTCTCCAACCACAGGCTGAGAAATATTTCCTTTGACATTCATGCTGGCGAGATCGCCGGCTTTTACGGATTGGTGGGCGCTGGCAAAACCGAGCTCGCGCGTGCCATCTATGGCGTTGATGAATATGAGGGTGAAATACTCTTCAAGGGCGAGAAGCTCAAGCCGTCTCCTGATAAGGCGATCGCGGCGGGAATCGCCCTGGTACCCGAGGAGCGAAGGTCGCAGGGATTATTCACCATCCTGACGATACGGGGCAATGTACCTGTCATGAACATGCGCAAGATCTCCCGCAACGGATTCATCAATGACGCCAAGGAACGAAATGTCACGCTCGAGTACGTGGACAAGTTGAAGATCGCGACCAGCAGCATTGAAAAGGAGGCTGGCAAGCTCTCCGGGGGCAACCAGCAGAAGGTGGTTCTATCCAAGTGCCTCTTTGCTGATGCAGATCTGCTCATGCTGGATGAACCCACGCGCGGGATCGATGTGGGCGCCAAGAGTGAGATCTACAGCCTGATCCGCAAACTTTCCAGGGAGGGGAAAACGATCATCATATTCTCTTCAGAGTTGCCTGAGGTCATGAATATTTGCGACAGCATCTACCTTTTGTATGATGGAAACCTCAGGGCCACCCTGCGGAACAATTGCGATTGCGATAGCGAGAAGATTCTCCACATTGTCACAGGAGGAGAATAGCCATGGAAGCCAAAGAAATCAAACATCTGCGGGAACCGTTGATGGTCGGCAAGCTAAGTGATGAGTCGTTCATCACGCTGTTCATGCTCGGCATCCTTGCGATCGTTTTCGCCATCGCCAGCGCTGTTGTGCCCAACTTCTATACAGTACAGAACATGCTGAACCTTGTTACAAATAACTGGTTCGTCATTATTCTGGGCATTGGCGTCACGTTCGTGTTGATCACCGGTAACTACGACATGTCGGTGGGCGGGAATATCGCATTAACCGGTGTGCTCTCCGTGTATTTCTGCCAGGGGGCCAACGTATCTCAGAATAGCCTTGCCAACGGGCTTGGCTTACCCTACCTCGTGGCCGTTGGGCTGGCATTACTTTGCGCCATGGGTGTCGGTGCTGTCAATGCATTCTTCATCGCCAAACTAAAGGTACCTTCCATTATTGTCACACTGGGCACAATGATGCTGGCACGCGGCGCAGCCCAGGTCATCACCCAGGGCGCGCAGCGCAATACCAGCCTGCCCGATGCCTTCGGCGTACTGGGAAGCCTGGGCATCCCGGGCACATCCATCCGTATCTCTGTGCTGGTCATGATCACCCTGATCATCGTCGCGTACATTTTTGAAAAGAAGACAGTCTTCGCCAGGCGCATCTACCTCATTGGTGCGAATCCAGAGGCGGCCCGGCTTTCAGGGATCAACGTCGGCAAATATCTCACTGCACTCTACATACTGAGCGGACTGTTGGCTGGGATCACGGGGATCCTCCTGGCATCCGAGTTCAAAGCCGGAGTATCGAGCCGGGCCATGGGATACGAGTTCGACGCACTGGTCATTGCCCTTCTGGGAGGCGTCAGCATCGCGGGCGGATTTGGCTCCGTGCTGGGAATGTTTGTCGGCGCCATTATTCTTTCCGTCGTGACGTCAGCTGCCACCGGGATGCTCCTGTCGCCAGACTGGCAGTTTACCCTAAAGGCTACCGTTACTTTCATTGCGATCCTTGCGCAACGTTTTGCCCTGGAAAAAAGAAGAAACTGATGATGCCCAGCATCCTTCAGAGGAGCCACTGACATGACTACTGCCAAAACAGAAACCCTTCGAATGCAGTTGGACCGGTCTGCGAACGTCCGCTCGATCATCAAACAGTTTTACATCTTTGTCGTGCTGGCGCTGATCGTGCTTGCCTTCAGCGTAATGAAACTGGATCAGGGCGGCATGTTCGACCGCGGTCAGTTCCTGAGCCCGGATAGCATTATTAATCTATTGAGGAGCGCAGTACCGATCCTGACTTTGAGCGGCGCGTTCACTCTGCTGATGATCTCGGGTCACATCGACCTGTCGGTTGGCAGCGCCATGAGCCTGAGTGCTGTGGTCTATGCCTGGATGGTCCTGAACGGGTTTAGCTTCCTGCCATCGTTCATTGTCACTCTGGTCCTGGGATGTGGTCTCGGATTTCTCAACGGTTACCTGGTGACGAAGCTGCGCATCACACCGGTGATTGCGACATTGGTGACGTTGAGCCTGTTCAAAGGTCTTGCATTGCTGATCGTTCCAGACGGACTATCGGCGATCAAAGGAAGCGCCGGGCAGGTCATGCCGGACTGGATCAATTTTTACGCACGCCGTGAAGTTTTTCTGGGACTGCCATGGGCTTTCTGGGTCGCAGTGCTCGTGATCGTAGTGCTGAGCATCGTCCAGCGCAGGACCATCCTCGGAAAATATGCCGCAGCCATTGGAGGCAACCGCCTCGCTGCAGAGCTATCCGGCATCAACGCGGTCAAGATGGTCTGGCTACTGTACATCATCGTTGGCTTTTTCGCCGCCCTAGCCGGACTGGCGCGCGCCAGCTACATGTCGCTTGGAGATCCGCTTTCGGGTGATGGCATGGAGCTCGACTGCATCATTGCTGTATTGCTGGGCGGCACTGCCTTTTCTGGAGGCGAGGGATCCATTGCAAAGACAGTCGTCGGCGCTCTCATCATCATCTGTGTGACCATTGGGTTAATGACCGTCATCCCTGCCTATTGGCAGACCGTAGCCAAAGGCAGCGTGCTCGTCACGGCCGTTGTTCTCAATCATCTGCTTGTGCAGGACAAGGTCAAAGCCTAGAAAGTTTCGATCTCGAGATATAGCATGTTAAAGATGCCTGTCGGTCTCTACGAAAAAGCACTGCCCGCTTCCATGTGTTGGGAGGAGCGTCTCACTGCCGCGGGGCAGGCGGGCTATGACTTCGTCGAGATCTCGATCGACGAGAGCGATGAGCGCCTCGGTCGGCTGGATTGGCCGGCAGCCGAACGGGCGGAATTGCGTCGTTCGATCGCCAACAGCGGTGTGCGCATCATGACCATGTGCCTGAGCGGGCATCGCAAATATCCGCTTGGCAGCCATACCCCCGAACTGCGCCGGCGGGGACAACAGATCCTGCGCAAAGCGGTCGAGTTTGCAGGCGACATCGGGCTGCGTGTGGTTCAGGTGATGGCGTATGACGTCTTCTACGAGTCAAGTGACGATGTAACGAGGGCGAATTTTATGGAAGGGCTGGCCCTGGGGACACGCTGGGCAGGTCAATCGGGTGTGATGCTCGGGCTTGAGAATCTGGATACTCCGTTTGTGGATAGCATTCGCAAAGCTCTTACTGTTACAAATGAAATCGACTCACCCTGGCTGCGCCTGTATCCAGATATTGGCAATCTGGCCGCTGCGGGATATTTCCCTCCCGATGAGCTGGCCCTTGCCAAAGGTCAGCTACTCGGCGTTCACGTCAAGGATGCAATGCCGCGCATCATCCGCGGCGTACCGTTTGGAAAAGGTATCGTACCGTTCAGTGAGACATTTCGGGCGCTGGTTCAAGCGGGTTTTTGGGGGCTGATCGGAGTCGAGATGTGGGGACAGATGCATACCGACCAGGACCCCATTTCCTGCATCGCAGCTGCCCGACGATATGTAGACTGCCTGCTAACCGAAGCATGGCCAGCAAATGATCCATTTGCTCAACCGGAGCAGGAATGATCCATACAATATCAGGAATCAATGACAATACAGTTTTTGCCAATAGGATCCCTGCCCACGAATGCAGTATAAGAAAGACAGAAAACTATTTTAGACAAAGGTGAAAAATGGCTTCCTACGAAACGATACGACTTATCAATACCGTACTGACCCTATACTATGTGGAGGAACTGACACAGAACGAAATTGCACAGCGCCTAGGTCTTTCCACCGCCAAGGTAAATCGTCTGCTTCTGCAGGCACGCGAGCAGGGGTATGTAAACATCAGCATCCGCACTCCCTTTCAACAACTGTTCGAACTTGAAGATCGCCTGAAGGCTGTCTTTGGATTACAGGATGCGATAGTCATCCCGTCTGTGGCGGAGAGCAGCAGTTCGCCGCTAAATGCCCTGGGCGCCATCGCCGCAGACTTTTTACTGGCGCACCTGCGGGATGGCGATGTGTTGGGCGTCGGCGGAGGCACAGCAGTTAGCGCCCTCATGCAGGCGATATTACCCACGCGCACTTATGAAATTGAAGTGGTGCCGCTCATGGGAGCTGTCCAGGGCGAGATCACCAATGACGTGAACTATCTGGCGACTCACCTGGCTGAGAAGTTGGGCGCCAGGTCGTACCAACTCCACGCACCCGCGTTTGTGGATACCAGGGAGCATTGTGAAACGCTGCGCTCCATGGGACCGGTCAAGGAGATCCTTGACATTGCCCGCCGCGCCAGCATTGCGCTTGTAGGGGTCGGCACCGTGGACGCGGAAGTCTCACGCTTTGTCCAGTTCACAGCCCTGTCCGCCGTAGAGATGAAGAACATCGCCGATGATTGCGGAGGAGTGGGAGATATCAATGCTTTTGTGTATGACATCGAGGGTCGGCCGTGTGCTCATGAGTATGCTGCCCGCGTCCTCGGTTTGAATCTTGCTGAACTCAAAGCGATCCCTTTTCGGATCGGTGTGGCAGCAACGGCGGCGAAGGCGCTGCCTCTTTATGGCGCGCTGCGCGGCGGCTACCTGCATGCGCTCATTACCGACGAGACAGCCGCACGCGGAATTCTCGGGCTCTTTGAGCAGGACTTTCGAAAAGTACCCTAACAGATTGGAGAACCACCATGCTTCTGGAACAGCTTCGTGAGATCGTCTGGAAATGTAATTTGGAATTGCCCAGGAACGACCTGGTCAGGATGACAAGTGGCAACGTGAGCGGTCGTGATACGGAAACCGGATGGGTTGTCATCAAGCCAAGCGGTTACAGCTTTGAAGAGATGACCACTGAACATATGGTGGTTGTCGACCTGGATGGCAAAGTGCTTGAAGGAAATCTCAAGCCCTCGACGGACACTGACACGCACCTATACGTTTACAGACATCGGCCGGATGTTTTCGGCATAGTGCACACACACTCTCCGTATGCGAGCAGCTTTGCAGCGTTGGGACAGTCCATTCCGGCCTGCCTGACCTCCTCTGCAATGCTCGGAGGTGAAATTCCCCTGGGAGGCTATGCGCCGATCGGTGGAGCCGATATAGGCCAGGAAATTATCAACAAGATTGGCTGGGCAAAGGCGATCATCATGCAGAATCACGGCGTCTTTACGATCGGCTGCTCTCCGCAACAGGCAACCAAAATGGCGGTCGAAGTCGAGGAAATTGCCAAGATCACGCACCTGGCTATGCTTCGTGGAAATCCAATTCTACTCACGCCGGAACAGATCGATTACATGATCGATTTGTATCAGAATGTGTACGGCCAACGAAATACCATGGCCACGGAACAAGGAGGTTGATATGACCGTAGTGATCCCTGAAGTGGATGAAGTGGGAACGTCCAGCAGCCAGCATCTGCTTGTTGAATTACCGCATGAAAAGCTGGCCTGGATGCTGCAGCGCATGTGCGAGATCCGCTACTTTGAAGAAAAAGCAGAGGACCTGTATATCCGCGGGCTCGTGCATGGCACAATGCATCTTTCGATCGGACAGGAGGCGGGCTCCGTTGGCAGCATCGCGACGTTGAGGCCTGAAGACCTAATCATCCATCACCACCGCGGGCATGGCCATACGATTGCAAAAGGTGCCAACCTCACGACAATGATGGCTGAGTTCCTGGGCAGGGAGTCCGGGTATTGCCGCGGGCGTGGCGGCTCGATGCACATTGCCGATATCCCGGGAGGCAATCTCGGCGCGACGGGTGTTGTCGGTGGCGGTATTCCCACAGCTGTGGGCATCGCGCTCGCGCTGCAAATGCACCGCTCGGAGCAAATCCTCCTCTCCTATTTTGGAGATGGAGCCACGAATGAAGGCGAGTTCCACGAGTCGTTGAACATGGCCTCCACATGGAAACTGCCGGTGGTATTTATCTGCGATAACAATCAGTATGGCATGTCCATGCATGTATCAAAAGTGATGAACATCGAGAATATTTCCACCCGTGCGGCCAGTTATGGCATCCCCGGCAAGACGGTGGACGGCAATGATGTGCTTGCCGTCTATGAAGCCGTACTGGAAGCAGACGAGCGCGCCCGCTCGGGAGAGGGTCCCTCGCTCATTGACTGCCTGAGTTACCGCTGGCGGGGACATTCCAAGAGCGACCGTAATCTTTACCGCACCGCTCAGGAGATCGATGAATGGAAACACAAATGCCCGATTCGGCGCTTCAAGAACGTTTTGGTGGATGCTGCCGTAATGACCACGGATGAAGTTGAAACTCTCGATCAGGCCGCCAAAATGGCTGTCGACCGGGCGGCTGAGGAAGCATTGACCTTCCCCGAGCCATCGCCAGAGAATATGGAAGACGAGGTATATGCGCCATGACCACCCAGACTACACGCGAGATCACGTATTTGGAAGCAGTACGGGAGGCGCTCGTCCAGGAGATGCGCGCCGATAAAGAGGTCTTTCTCATCGGCGAGGACGTTGGCACATACGGCGGTGCTTTTGGGGTGAGCAAGGGCATGCTGGAAGAGTTTGGGCATGAGCGTGTACGTGATACCCCCATCTCGGAAGCCGCGATAGCAGGCGCTGCCACAGGCGCGGCGTTAATGGGCATGCGGCCGGTCATGGAAGTCATGTTCATGGATTTTCTGACGATTTCCACGAATCAACTCGTCAACCAGGCAGCCAAGATGCGGTTTATGTTCGGCGGTAAGTGCAGTATCCCCATGGTGATCCGCGCTCCATCGGGCTCCGGCACCGGTGCAGCCGCGCAACATTCGCAGAGCCTGGAAGCCTGGTTTGTGAACGTTCCAGGGATCAAGGTTGTGGCGCCCTCCAGCCCGTACGATGCCAAGGGGTTGCTGATCGCTGCCATTCGGGATAATAACCCGGTCCTCTTTATGGAGCACAAACTGCTGTACAGGCTCAAGGGGCCGGTACCGGAAGAATCGTATTGCATCCCTCTTCAATCGGCAGAAGTCAAACGTGAAGGACGTGATCTGACCATTGTGGCCTATTCGATCATGGTGCCGCGTGCACTCGAGGCGGCTGAGAAACTGGCAGCCGAAGGTATTGATATTGAAGTAGTAGACCCGCGCAGCTTGAACCCCCTCGATGAGGAAACGATCATTCGCTCGGTGTGCAAGACCGGCCGAGTGCTGATCGCACATGAGGCACCGCTGACCGGTGGCTTCGGGGGCGAACTGGCTGCTGTGATCGCTGAGAGCGAAGCATTTGACTATCTTGATGCTCCCATTCGGCGCCTGGGCGGACTGAACGTCCCCATTCCATACAACCGTACACTTGAACGGGCTGCTGTGCCTCAGGTCGAAGATATTGTCACCGCAGCACGGGCGCTGGCGCAGGAAGGAAAGTAGACATGGCAACCGAAGTCATCATGCCCAAAGTGGATATGGTCATGGAAACGGGTACCTTCGTTGAGTGGCTTAAGAAGGAAGGTGAGCACGTCAACAAGGGCGATCCCCTCTTTGTCATCGACACCGATAAAGCGGCCATTGAACTGGAATCGCCCGCGGACGGCATCCTGGCTGGCGTCAAAGCCAGGATCAACGATGTTATCCCGGTTACCGAAATCATTGCCTATATTCTGGCCCCCGGCGAAGCCCTGCCAGTTAAGTCAGTGCCCCAGCAGGTTGTCACGATCTCAGCGCCAGCCAGGTCCAAGGTCCGCGCGGCAGAAACAGTAACAAGTGTTTCGAAAACCATTGAGCCCCGTGATGTGCGAGTTACCCCGGTTGCGCGGCGCCTCGCAAAGGAACTGCAGATCGATCTGACGCAGTTAACCGGCCGCGGCCCGCGCGGACGGATCCACAAGGCCGATGTGCTGGCTTTTCAGACACAACAGCCGCCCGTGGAGCATCCTGGCGTTCTCACCGTTGGAGTGACCTCCGTTGAATCGGCGACTCCCATGATCCCGGCCATCACCCGCGTAGCTCCGCAGATTGCATTGCCCGATGCCCGCCGAAAACAGGTGGTGCCGGTGGCTGGCGCACGCAAGATCATTGCCGAACGAATGGTCCACAGCGCCTTCACCGCTCCACACATTAACCTGTCTTTGAAGGTGGATATGACCGAGGCGATCCGTTTGCGCGAACGCGTGCTCGAGCCTCTCAAGATCCAGACCGGTCAGCGTGTGTCCTTCACTGCCATCCTGGCACGCGCCGTTGCCACTGTGCTGCCGCATCACCCATATCTGAACGCATCACTTTCCGATGGCAATATCATTCTCTGGGAGGATATCCATTTGGGCATTGCCACGAGCGTGGAAGAGAACCTGATCGTGCCTGTGATCCGTGAGGCGCAAAACCGAAACCTCGGACAGCTGGTTATGGCAATGGCCGATCTCACCGACCGGGCCCGCAACCGCCGACTGACACCAGCCGAAATGATGGGAAGCACGTTTACGATCTCGAACCTCGGGATGTTTGGCATTGAGTCTTTCACTGCCATTATCAATCCTCCCGAATCGGCGATCCTGGCTGTGGGCAGGATGGTGGATACACCCGTTGCCCATGAGGGACAGATCGTACTGCGCCCTATGATGGAGTTGACCGCGTCGGCAGACCATCGCGTCTCGGACGGTGCTACTGTGGCACGTTTCCTGGCTGATCTCAAAGTCACCCTGGAGAACCCGTACCTGCTGATCTGATACGGACTCTAATGACAAAAACATTCATGGCATTTTCCACAGGAAGCAGCGCTGATCCAACTCTTATGCAATCGCTCTCGAAAATTACGCACCTCATCGTTGATATGGACGGCGTCCTTTATCTGGGCGACCAGCCGCTGCGCTGTCTGCGCGAATTCTTTGCCTTCCTGCGCGAACGCTCCATTCCCTTTATCCTGGCGACGAATAACTCAACCCGCACGCCCCAGGAATACGTCGACAAACTGGCGCGCATGGGCGTCACAGTATCTCCCAATGAAATTCTGGTCTCGGGACAGGCCACAGCGCGCTTCCTGGCCCGCGAATATCCTCGAGGGACGCGCGTCCACGTCTTTGGTATGCCATCCCTCAAACAGGCCATGCTGGATGAAGGCTTTGTGCTGGCTGATGAAGATGTCCAATTGGTGGTCGCCAGTATGGACCGCGAAGTCACCTATGAAAAACTCAAACGCGCCACCCTGTTGATTCGGGGCGGCGCTCGTTTTATCGCCACCAACCTCGATCCAACCAACCCCTCTGAAGAAGGGTTGCTGCCGGGTACTGGTTCCATGATCGTTGCCCTTGAGGCGGCCTCCGGCACCAAGGCAACTGCCATTGGCAAACCGCAGCCAACCATGTATCAACTGGCCCTGGAGCAAATGGGTGCTTCTCCTGAGACGACCGCTGCCATCGGCGACCGCGTCGATACGGATATTCTGGGCGGGAAAAGGGCCGGCCTCATCACCATCTGTGTGTTATCGGGCTCATCTGATCGAGCTGAGGCGGAAGCCATTGGAACAGACATGATCTTTGACGACATCGCACATCTGCTGGAGACCTGGAAGCCACTATAGCAGCCGGGCAAATGTTGCCCGCAGGCTCGTGATAGGGCGTCCACGGAGGGAAACAATGGATTATCTCGCTGGCATTGACCTGGGTTCGACAAGCCTCAAGTGTGTGATCTATGATCTGGCGGGCAACGTGGTCGCCAGTGGCACACGTCCAACCGAACGCTATAACCCTTATCCCGATCACCCCGAATGGACGGTCTGGCAGCCGCAGCAGATTTGGGGCGGGACAGCCGCGGCCATGAAGGAAGCAGTTTCCAAGCTGGATGACCCGCGTCACATCAAGGCTGTGGCCGTGACAGGCATGGGCATGGACGGCGGGCCGATCGACAGGCAGGGCAACTGGCTGTATCCCTTTATCAGCTGGCATGACCCGCGCACCGAACCGCAACTGCGCTGGTGGGAGAGCAATATCGGCGCGCAGTGGAATTTTCGCGTGGGCGGCAATACCTTGTGGCGCTTCAGCACTGCCCTGCGACTCTTGTGGATGGCAGAACACGAGCCGGGGATTCTGGCCCGCACAGACAAGTGGCTCCTGATCGAAGATTTTTTGAATTTCATGTTGTGCGGTCGCCGGGCGACCGACTACACAATGGCCTCCTGCACCCTCCTGTTTGATCAGCTCAAACGGGACTGGTCGGAGGAGATCCTGGGCCAGGCTGGCATCGACCGCCGGCTACTGTGCGAGGCGCTTCCCAGTGGAACTCCCCTGGGTGAGGTGACGACAAGAGCGGCCGAGGCAACTGGGCTGCCCGTGGGGACGCCAGTCGTGTTGGGTGGGCATGACTATTTATGCGGCGCGTTACCGGTCGGGGCATTCAAACCAGGTGTTGTGCTGGACGTGACCGGGACGTGGGAGATCGTGTTGGCCGCGATTCCTGCACCCGTGCTGACACCCGAGGTGCAGAAGCTGGGGGTCACAGTTGAGACGCACGTTGCCCGCGATACGTATGCGGTCTGGGGGGGAGCGGTTGCATCTGACATGCTCGAGTGGTATCGCAAGGAATATGGATATGAATCCCGGCAGCGGGCTGCTTCGCAAAAAGATGGCAGGACGGATTGGGATTATCTCATGGCAGAAGCCTGCGCATCACCAGCCGGGGCTCGGGGAGTTATGTTCCTGCCGCACATGTCTGCTGCGGGTTGTCCCGTCGTCGACTCGCGTTCGTTGGGCGCCTTCGTGGGATTGAGCAATTTTGCCCAGCACAGTGACATGCTTCGGGCGATCATCGAAGGGTTGGATTACCAGGTCCTCGATATCGTAACGTCTCTCAAGAATGGATTGGGAATTTGTCCGGACCGACTCGTTGTAGTGGGAGGCGCGACGCGGAATTCGTTCTGGATGCAGAACAAGGCCGATATCACCGGCCTGCCGATCGATGTGCCCGAAGTGGAAGAGTCCACTCCACTGGGCGCGGCAATACTGGCGGGCATTGGGGTCGGTTTATATCGGAACGAACAGGATGCTTTTGAGCGCGTCTACAAGCCGGGCAAAACCTACCAGCCAGACCCACAACTGGCATCCAAATACGCCGAGTGGTATCAAATATACAAACAGCTTTATCCGGTTCTCAAACCGGTCAGCCATCAGTTGTACGATCAGTTTAGGGTTTGAAGAAAGGATTCCACCGCATGAACGAGTTGGAACATCTTGTAGCTTCGCAGAATAAGCTGGGAGAAACCCCAATCTGGGCTCCCGAAGAGAATGCCTTGTACTGGGTTGACTGGGGAGGCAGGCCCACCTGCCGGTTTGAGCCAGCCACATCCAGGCTCACTACCTTTCCCGTAAGCCTGCCGGTGACGGCTTTGGTGCGTCGGGCTTCGGGTGGGATGATCGCGATTGCCTTTCAAGGAATATATGGGTGGGAGCCGAAGACCAACGAGTACACACTTATTGTCGGGCCGCCCGAAGCGGATAACCTGGATATGTGCTACAACGATGCCGCAGTGGATAGACAGGGCCGGTTGTTGGTGGGGACGGTCAACATGAAGGATCCTTTTATTCCCGACGGCTCGCTATATCGTTTGGATTCCGATGGTTCATTCCATAAACTTGATACAGGTTATGCCACTGCGAACGGCATCGGCGTCAGCCCGGATGGCCGCACCGTATACGTGACGGATATGCGTCATCACCAGATCATGGCTCTGGATTATGACACGGTCAACGGCACTGTCAGCGATCGCCGTCTCTTTGCGTGTGTGCCGCAGGAAGATGGAATGCCCGATGGGCTGATCGTGGACGCTGAGGGCTTTGTCTGGAGTGGACATTGGGCCGGGTGGAAGCTGACGCGCTACGATCTGGATGGCAAAGTCGAACGCCAGATCTCGTTTCCCGTACAGCATGTCATCTCCTTCGCATTTGGGGGCCGCGATTTGGATGAGCTCTTCGTCACAACAGCCTGGTGGGACCTGAATGAAGAGGAACGCAAACAGCAGCCCTGGGCCGGCGACCTGATCCGTGTCAATACGGGTGTCAGGGGGTTGGTGGAACCCTCGTTTGCTGGATAGCATGGCTATGGATTAATGAAGGATGCGACATGAAATATCTGACGCTGGCAGAAATTTTGCAGCCTTGTGTGGGCCAGAGCTGGGCAATCGGCGCGTACGACACATGTAACCTGGAGATCACCCAGGCCATCGTCGACGCGGCCGCAGCCGACCAGGCTCCCGCTATTATTATGATCTATCCGCATCATACGCCACAAGTGGAATGGCCTACTCTGGTGCGCATCATCGAGTCGGAGGTTGAACGCGCACGCATTCCCGTGGCGCTGGTGCTCGACCACGCCAAAACACTGGATCAGATCGAATGCGCGCTCGAACTCGGATTCTCCGGGGTCATGATCGATGCATCACTGGCAGCGCTGGAAGAAAATATCGCGCTCACCCGTCGCGCGGTTGAGATTGCCCATGCAAAAGGTGCTTCCGTCGAGGCCGAACTGGGGCACGTAGGTCAGGGCGAGGATGTCAGCAGTGAAGACGAGCATCAAGCCCACCTGACGCGCGTGGACGAGGCTGAACGCTTTGTAAAAGAGACCGGCGTAGACGCGCTCGCTGTCTCGATCGGTACACTGCACGGCTTATATCGGGGCACACCGCACCTCGACTACGATCGCATCGCGCAACTGCGTGCCGCCTGCCCCATCCCCCTCGTGCTCCACGGCGGATCAGATACGCCAGACCTGGATATTCGGCGCGCCATCGAAACAGGGATCGACAAGATCAATATCTGGACGGATGTACGCATCCCATTTCTGCAGGCTTTGAAGGATAGGCTGGATGGCCCCATCCGAAAGATCGAAGTAACCGAAGCATTGGGGGCAGCACGCGCAGCGGCAACCGAAGTCATCCGTCAAAAGAACCGGCTGTTGGGTTCAGCGGGCAAGGCCGCACAATATGCATAATAGGTGTCGTTCACAGAGGTAAACCATGGCTCAATATCTTTTGGGAATCGATAACGGCAGTACGGTCTCGAAAGCGGCTCTCTTTGATTTACATGGCAGGGAAATCGCTGTTGCGAGTTGCAAAGCCGAAACCGAGTACCCACATCCCGGGTGGACGGAACGCGATATGGAAATGCTCTGGCAGAGCACAGCCAGCGCCATCCGCGATGTACTCGCCAGGTCCGCTACCAGGCCCGAAGAGATCGCAGGAATTGGCAACACCGGCCACGGCAATGGTGTCTACCTGTTGGACAGGCAGGGACAGCCGCTTCGCGCCGGTATTCAGTCCATGGATTCGCGTGCCGCAGATATAGTGACAGGCTGGAACCAGTGCGATCTCCACACGCAGGTATTCCCGTTCACGATCCAATCCTTCTGGCCGGCGCAGCCAAATGCCCTGCTCGTCTGGCTCAAGAAAAACGAACCCCAGAATTACGAACGCATTGGCGCGGTCCTGATGGTCAAGGACTATATCAAATATCGTCTGACAGGGGAGATCACGGGCGATTACACCGATATGAGCGCCACCAGTTTGATGGATGTTCGCAAACAATGTTATTCGCGCGAGTTAATGGAACTGTATGACCTCTCAGAAGTTTATGATGCCCTGCCGCCGCTCAAGCATAGCAGTGAAGTGATCGGCCAGGTGACGTCCGCCGCAGCCCGGGAGACCGGTCTGGCAGTTGGTACGCCTGTGGTGGGAGGCTTGTTTGATGTGGACGCGAGCGCGATTGGCGCTGGCGCGATCAATGTTAACCAGGCCTGTATTGTGATGGGCAGTTGGAGCATTAATGAGGTCATTACCGAGGAACCGATTGTTGACGCTGGCCTGTTCATGACCACTCTCTTTGCCACCCCCGGCTTGTTTCTCACCATCGAAGGCAGCGCCACATCCGCCACGAACCTGGAGTGGTTTGTAAACCAGTGCTGCGGTGACGAGCGCGCGGAAGCCAAACGGCGCGGCATCTCAGTCTACGAAGTGTGTAATGAAGAGGTCGCCAGCCTGGCACCCGGCAGTACAAACATTATCTTCCATCCATTCCTGTATGGTTCGAATGTGCAGCCAACCGCGCGGGCAGGTTTCTATGGCGTGGCAGGCTGGCATACGCGTGCCCACCTGCTGCGGGCACTGTATGAGGGAGTTGTGTTCGGTCACTTAAGTCATATTGAGAAACTGCGCAGGGCTGGTGGTCAGATCAACACGGCGCGGCTTGCTGGCGGAGGGTCGCGCAGTGCGGTTTGGTCACAGATGTTCGCCGATACGATTCAGGTGCCAATGGAAGTATCAGATGGAAACGAGCTGGGCGCGCGGGGCGCGGCACTATCTGCTGGTATTGGCGCAGGAATCTACTCTGACTATGCCGAAGCCGTGCGCGAGGCTGTGTCGGTGGTCCGCGTTCATGAGCCGATCTCTGCCAACACGCCGCATTATCTGGCGCGCTATGCCGAGTACGAGCGGGTGATCAAGGTGATGCAGGAACCGTGGGAAGCGCTGAATAAACTGAATTGATGCAGCATGTAAATGAGGAGATGGAATTATGGTGGAGATGACTTCAGAAGAGCGGGTGTTGCGTGTGCTGCAACATCAGGAAACAGACCGTGTGCCGCATTTCGAGTGGCTTGTCGATCGTCGGGTTCGGGAGGCCCTTTGCCCGGATATCACGGACTACAATGAATTCGCTGTGCAGATGGGCCAGGATGCCGTCATCGTGGATCCGATCTTTAAGAAGGAAAGGGTGAGCGCGAATCGCTGGCTCAGTGAGTGGGGCTATGTTACCCAGGACACGGCTGAGGAGCACGGCATCGAAGTGGAATCGCCCATCAAGACCATCGCCGATTTTGAGCGGTACACTCCTCCAGACCCACATGCGCCCGGTCGGTTTGCTGCTGTGGAAGATGCCGTACAAAAGTATGCGGGATACAAGGCTGTGATCGTCCACTTGAATGATGTCTTCTCTCTTCCACGCTATCTCATGAGCATGCAGGAATTGCTCATGGCAATTGTGACCCAGCCAGAACTGGTGAAGGCTTTGGTTGAGATGTCGGTAACGGTGAATCTCGAGCTGGCGAAGGAAGTTGCCGCGCGCGGGGCAAAAATCGTCTACACGGGTGATGACTTCGCCTACAACAAAGGGCCGCTCATGTCACCCCGCCACTTCCGCGAATTTTTTTACCCGGGTCTCTGCCGTGTCATGCGCGGCTACAAGGAACTCGGCCTGTACACCATCAAGCATACGGACGGCAATCTCTGGCCGATACTTGACATGATCATCGATTCGGGGATTGACTGTCTCGACCCCATTGACCCGGTCGCAGGCATGGACCTGGGTGAGGTCAAGGCCAAGTATGGACATCGAATAGCGCTCAAAGGAAATGTGGATTGCGCACAGCTCATGACGTTTGGCACACCGCATGAAGTGGTTGAGGCTACCAAAGAGGCCTTGCGCACGGGCATGCCGGGCGGAGGCTTTATTCTCTCGTCGAGCAACTCCATTCACTCGGCCGTCAAACCTGAGAACTATCTTGCCATGGTACAGACTGTGCGCGAATTCGGCCGATATTCATAAAACCCCTGAGGATAACGACTATGAATGAAAAGCTTTCAGTACTTTACAATGCCATCCTTGACGGCGATGTGAGCGGCGCAAAAGATGGAGTACAGGCTGCTCTGGTGGCAGATCTGGAACCTGGGAACATTCTGGCTGAGGGAATGATCGATGCCATGAAGGAAGTGGGCAGGCGCTTTGAAGAAGGGGAGTACTACGTGCCGGAGATGTTGGTTGCGGCCAGTGCCATGCAGGCAGCGCTCTCGCTATTAAAGCCATGCCTGGTGGAGAGTGACGTCAAATCTGCAGGCCGGGTGGCGATAGGTACGGTCAAAGGTGACTTGCACGATATTGGGAAAAACCTGGTGGCGTTGATGCTCGAAGGCGCCGGGTTTGAGATCAAGGACCTGGGCGTGGATGTGTCGCCGGAAAAATTTGTCGAAGCCATCCGCGGGGGTGATGTGGATATCGTGGCTCTTTCGGCACTGCTTACCACTACAATGCCCAACATGAAAACGACCATAGATGCCATCCAACAGGCGGGCCTGCGCGGGAAGGTCAAGATCATCATCGGCGGTGCACCGGTCACCCGGCAGTATGCCAGCGAAATTGGGGCGGATGCCTTTGCTTCAGACGCTTCCAGCGCCGTTTCCGCTGCCTGCCAGCTGGTCGTATAAAACCAGCAAAATTTGTAACAGGCCAGGGACGCTATCAATACAAAACAAAAGACATCGCGTTTATATAATTGCAGATCCGCGATGCCAGATGCTGCATCCTGATCGATCGGTTTTACTTATGTTTCCGCTACACCTGATGTCAGGAATGCTCCAGAACCTGCTGAGATCGGACAGTCCGGGGTTGCTCCTTGATTGACGAGGCGAGTCCACTTCTTTCACTGATCGAGAGTGCCGCCCGGATCCCCTCGCCCACTTGTTGCCTGGCATTTCCCGGAACAATCGTGATTACTGGCAATGGACATTATCGGAAATAGTGTACCTACACCGTCCCGAAGGTTATTTCTCGGTTAAGATGGGTCTGGAACACCAACCTTCGGGACGTTTTTCCTTATTACCGACAAAGTCTACTAAAAATTAGGTTCAATTTCATTGTTTTCTCCCCCCTTTGCAGAAGACCCGCTCAAAAATTACAAATGCTGAATGGCGATTTCCGCTTTTGCATTAAGAATGGAGCCCGTGGTGGGGTTGTTTTCCTTTTTCTGACGCTTTGTCATTCTTATACTGCACCTGGAGCAAGTCCATGAAATTATTGGGCTTGAGAAGGAATTTGTACCCGGCATGATAGGCAAGTATGCTCCAATAGGGTGTACTATTTTTACTGGGGAACAGTCGTTGTTTCTTCATCTTTTGCTCTCCTTTTGCGATTGCAGTATTCGGGGTGACAACCAGGCAAACATTTTTTAGATTCAGGAGTCTGATGCGGGCATGCACTTCGTGAGCACGATTTCCTACGATCCTTCATTTAGGAAAAATCAAATCGAGACCGGCTTGGAAAACGCTCCTGGACCTTGGTGCCGATCTGAAAATCTGTCAATTTACCTGTTTCTTCCATGCTGACGATACGACCGTCCAGTCCTTCATTTTCAAGGTGTTTTTGAAGTTCGTACTTGGCTCCTGCTGGCCCAAAAATCTGAATCTCTGTGGCGTCACGAATATGCTCCACAATCTTGCCGTAATATTCACCAAGGTGGTCCCAAAAACGCCTGTCACGTATCTCCTCCGGCGCGCCATCCCCAGGGATAACAGTCGAGTATAGGACATAGTGCTCCATATCGGAGGTGATTATTCTTCTTGCCTCAGTATTGTCAGCGATACTTACAATGACAGCCTTGGCACGGTCGAGCCACAAACCAACTTTCTTACTCATGGGGTTTCTCCTCATCTGATCACGAACCTGGCTGCGATACATGTGTCGAGTCACTTGCCGGCCGATTCGCTTTTTTATAGTATACAGCTTAGTCATCAACCTGATTTGCATGCCCACTATTCTGTTTAACCTTAATTGGTTGATTCTTGGTCATGTCATGCTGAGCGAGGCGAAGCATCTCTGCGACTGAAAACTGAGACCCTTCGTTACGCTCACACCGTTCGTGCCGCGAGCACGTCGGTGCGAGACGGCATCGTCCCGACACCTGCACCCACCGTGATTTGCTATGGTTTGCTCACGCAAACCAAAAATCATGCGGTGTGTCCTTCGGGAGAGTGACATGAAAATCGTGATTTACTGAATTTATGTTAACCTGAATAATGCAGGATGATGAGTTCCGTTTCGATATTATAGCAGTTCCAGTTTGATTGGTTCCACATTCCTGAAGAAATTCAGATGTCACCTGGTGGGTTTTCCCAGGTGACATCTGAACTAGCGGCCATCGACCTCCACGCACATAAACCCGTGAGGATTTGTCACATGGCTCAGAGAGTCAATGTTCTTATCCACATTCATAAAGCTTCTGTTTATTACTGCAGGCCGCCTGCTGCACGATCGGGCTCAGGAATTTTGGATTGCCTTTTTCCCGGCTTGGGCAGCCTCGGATACATGATCCAATTGTTCAACCGCCAGCTCCTGGCCGTGCTGTTTTAATTCCATGATCTTCTCGCGTCCGCTGACCGCGAACTTGTTCGCGCTCGAACGTACCTGTGCCACAGTATCCTCCACCATTTCGGTCGTGCGGTCGCGCAGTTCGAGTCCTTTTTTCTGGATCTGGATTCTGGTATCTTTTCCGGATTGTGGCGCCAGCAGCAGCATCGTAACAGCGCCAGCCAGGCCGCCGACCAACATCCCGACTAAAACGCCCATTATATTGTTACTTGTGGGGTACTTATATTCCTGGTTCTCGTGGATCATTTTGCTTTTCTCCTTATTGAATTATAAGCCATCTCAAAAATACCATGTCGCGCTCCCGAAGGATGACATTCCTGGGATGTATTCTGGTAACCGCTATTTGCGGTTTGTGTAGTACATCTGCAGGGCCGACCGATATTTATTCGCCTCCCAGGCGATCAAGATAAATCCCTGCGCCTTCCTGCTCTTCTTCCGTCAACTTGGTAAGACCTGCCAGCCATTGTATGATGCGATGAAGGCTTGTTAGGCTCACTACTAAGAATCTCTATTGGATCCTGTTGCGTGCCGGACCCTTGTTCACGAAAGGAACCGTCCATTCTTTACATCCCTGGTTATGGATCAATATCACGCTCGCTAGTCCTCGTCCGCGTGGTGGCCACCACAGGTCCCCGCGGGCGGTAAAAGAACACCCAAACAATTCTTTCCACGGCCCATGCGATCAGGGCGTAGATCAGCATTGCAAATATGGAGGAGAGTTCGAGCACCATGCCACCCGCAGCGGGTGTTGCGGTCATTCCTTCAAAAGGGAACAGGAACAGGTAGGTAAACCCATAGATCAGGGAAACAATCGGGCTGTCTGGGTTGGCGCCGATCAGTTTTAGCCCAATGCGGAGCGCGATCATGGCTTCAAGTATGCCCAGCAGCAGCCAGATCAATTGAGTAATCTTAAAAGTGAAGATGCGCTGTTCGCGTTCCGGTTCCTGCTGCACTGTTTTAACCTCTGTCAGTCTGTCGTTTGACATATTGCCCTTTCTTTCTGAGCATGGTCCTGATCCAATAATAGGAGGACCAGCCTCGCCGACGTGGATACTACATTGCCGGTTGTTTTTTATTCATCATTCCTGCGAGCAGGGGCGCATCACTGCACCCCTGCTCTCGTATTTTGATTGCAAGCTACAACTACATGATCAGCGCGTTATTAGCGGCGTGCGACAGCCTTGTAGATCGCCAGGAGAGCGATGGCACCCAGCAGTGTTACCAGCATGGTCGGAAGGGTGACAGCGTCGTTGATCGTCCCAACACCCAGCAGCGGACTGATGAAATAACCGGCCAGGAACGCGCCGACGACACCCACTACGATATCCATCAACAGTCCCTGTTGTGAATTTGTTCGCATGATCCTACTTGCAACATAACCGACGATCGCTCCAGCAATGAGATATACAATAATGTTCAATTTTCTTTTCCTTTTGAATGTTTGGATGCACGGCTGCCCGTGTTTTGTTTCTGATCTCTGCCTATCTCAGTTGAGAAAGGCACGCATTGACATGGGTTGGGTTACGAACCGGGCATACTTTTCTTGAGGTTGTCCTCATACTCGGTCACACGCTTATCGATCTCCTCGACTGCATGCTCGCGGGTATAGCCATACTTTTCCTGAAGCAAGCCGGCCAGCACTTCGAACTTGCCGTCGGCCCGGTCGAGATCGTCGTCGGTGAGTTTGCCCCACCAGGCCTTGGCCTCACCCCGGATTTGTTTCCATTTGCCTTCAAAAATATCTTTGTTCATGGATCCTCCTTTGGATCGTTCGAAAAATTTTCTCGTTTGCGCCCGGCTTCATCGAATACGGATGCTTGCAGCAACAGTACGCAGGCGGTCGGCCACACGCTCGGGCGTTTCACCCTTGCTGATAAATGCATCAGCACCGGCGGAGAGGGCAGCCTGTTGACGGGCGTTCAGATTGCTGATCAGAATGATGACCAGCGCGGGCGGGCAGGCTTTTCGGAGCTCTTCCAGGGCTGCTCCGGGTGCAGTGGGGAGCAAATCCCATTCCACCACCAGCATGTCCAGTTTGGTGGCTGGCGCTTCCGCCAACGTGGTCGCCCAGTCCGCAGCTTCGCCAACTATGTCCATCTTCAGATCAAGCAGTAGGAGACGCAGCGCGGTGCGCTCTTCGGGTTTGGCATCGGCTATATATACACAGGTAGTCATATCATCATCCTACTACAGAGACTGCCCAACTGCATCCTACCGTTGGGGAGTGTTTGCATCCGCCACTTGGGGGAGGCCTTCGATTTGATTCTTCATCTGCAAGAATGCAGCCACAATCTGTGGATCAAACTGAGTTCCTGACAGGGAAGAAATATATTCGCGCACTTTTTCTTCTGACCAGGCGGCACGGTACGGGCGGCCTGATTTCAACGCGTCCCAGACGTCCACCACCGCGAAAATGCGGGCTTGTAAGGGGATCTCTTCACCTTTGAGCCCGCGTGGATATCCCGTCCCGTCCCATTTTTCGTGATGGCAATATGGAATATCCAGTGCAGGTGTGAGGAAGGTAATCGGTTGTAGCAGGTCGTATGCATACTGTGGATGTTTTCGCATAATTGCCCATTCCTCTTCGCTCAGTGGATCCGGCTTATGCAGGATGTTATCTGGAACTCCCATCTTGCCAATATCGTGCAGCAAGGCACCCCAACGAATGTACAGCATTTGTGTTTTTGTGAAGCTAAATTCACGGGCCAGGGCCAGGGCCAATTCTGTGACCCGCAAGGTATGTCCCTCGGTTTCCTTATCCCGCAGGTCAAGTGCACGCGACCAGCCTTCGATGGTGGCGTCGTATGCCTGGGAGAGATCCTGGTTGGACTGTTCCAGATTTGCGAAGAGGGCCGCGTTCTCAATCGCGATGGCCACCTGCCCAGCCAGTGTGTTAAGAAAATCAGCCCACTCTGCATAGGGATATAACGGCGTTCGATGGAACACCTCCAAAACACCTTTGACCCCTCCACGGGTGATGAGAGGAACTCCAAAGTAAGAGACGAAACCCTCCCC
>JBDTPH010000019.1:0-3717 GCA_039932795.1 Chloroflexota bacterium | reverse complement strand
AAGAGTGAATAGCCTGGTCCTACCCTGGCGCAAACCGGTGGTTGAGTAGGGCAAACGATTTTCCTGTCCGTATCGAAACCACTCATAAACAGGAATTTCTTTGTAACCTGGTGGTCTCGATATGCTTCGCTACTCGACCATCAAATAAATGAGGATACTATGAACACAAAAAGCGTATTGGTACGATACGACAAAGACCTGCGCCTGCGGATCAGTTATCCCGAAGCGCGTAAGGAGATCACGAGGGACGTGGTGCGGATCATTCGCAAAGCGCCTGGCATGAATGTTGTGCCATTCACGTTTGCAAATGAATCCAGGCTGGATAGCGTCATTGAAAATGAAGTGGAGTACCTTCTTCCGATGCAGCAGCCGTTCACCTGGAAAGTCTATGACCATGATCCACTGCCGGGCTTGAAAGATAAACTTGCCTTACACGGTTTCGCGCTCGATGACGACCCGGCGGACGTAATGGTGCTCGATCTAAAGCATGCCCCGGACTCGCTGTTCCAGCCTATGAGAGTGGTGGATATCCGCCGCGTCACTGATGTGGCGGGGCTCAAGGATGTCATCCACGTTCTGGATAACGTCTGGGGCGGGCACAACACCTGGGTCAATGACAGGCTCGGTGGGCATCTACAGGTGCCCGGCTATTTGAGCGTGTACGTGGCCTACGTGGCGGACCAGCCTGCGTCCATCGCGTGGACGTATTTCCCGCACGGACCATTCGCCACACTGTTTGCTGGCTCCACCCTCGCCGACTACCGCAAACAGGGGCTGTATACCAGCCTGCTGTGGAAGAGGCTGCAGGAGATCCGCGAACGCGGCTATCGCTTTGCGGTGGTGGAGACAGGTTCGATGAGCAAGCCGATCGTGGCAAAGCACGGCTTCCAACACCTGACCACTGTGCATGACTATGAGTGGAAGGGGAATTAATTCTCAAGGGATGGGCGGCAATGTCCGTCCCTTTTGATTTCTACTTGTTC
This sequence comes from Chloroflexota bacterium, assembly GCA_039932795.1. Taxonomy (GTDB): domain Bacteria; phylum Chloroflexota; class Anaerolineae; order Anaerolineales; family Villigracilaceae; genus Defluviilinea. Next base: position 2,734 of record JBDTPH010000019.1, on the reverse strand, counting down.
TGGAACCCAGCGCCTCCGTATCATCGAAAACCGAAGTCGGAGCGCGGTAACAGGATCGCCTTCGAGAGGTTCAGTGCATGGCTCCCCCATTTCCAACGCATGTCAATCCGATCTCTTCAAGCCTATTCCGATCCTTTTATAGGGTCTCAGGTATTCAACGGTATAGCCGGTGACCAGCCATGCCAGCCCTGCGAACAGGGCGGCCACGAACCATTTTAGAACTGTCATCATATTACGCTCCTTTTGTTTCCGCACATTAAGTCGTTATATACATGACGTAGTTCTTCGTCCATCGTTACAATGCCGCCATGTTTATCTGAGGAGAAATTTGGTGAATTCTCGAAGCAAAAAATTCCTGTCTTATTACAAACCCTATTTGGGATTATTTTTTGCCGACATGGCATGTGCATTCATTGTATCGGCAACCACACTTCTACTTCCGCTGTGCATAAGATACATCACGAAAAATATACTGGAAGGAAATGCGCCCAATGCGCTCAACCAGATTTATACGATGGGCGCTGTCATGCTTGCCTTGGTCGTCGTCCATACGGTGTGCAACATGTTCGTAGACTTCCAGGGGCATATGATGGGAGCTCTGATGGAAAGCGATATGCGCAGCGAATTATTTGAACATTATCAAAAACTATCATTCAGCTTTTATGATGAACAAAAAACAGGCCAGTTAATGACGCGGATCACCAGTGACACGTTTGCGCTTTCCGAGTTGTATCATCATGGTCCTGAAGATATCGCCATTTCGTTTTTGAACTTTGTGGGCGCATTCATCATCCTGATCAATATCAACGTCCAGCTTACCCTGATCGTCTTTCTCTTCCTTCCGATCATGGCCCTCTATGCGTTTTATTTCAATAGGAGAATGAATATTGCGCTGAGAAGAAGCAGGGACCGGATCGGCGATATCAACACCCAGGTGGAAGATACCCTTTCAGGCATCAAAGCTGTAAAGTCATTTACAAACGAGGAAATGGAAGGAAGGAAATTCAACCACGAAAACAGTCGTTTTGTCCACAGCCGAAGGGACGGTTATAAGAGTGAGGCATACTTTTCTGCAGGCTTGATCGCGTTCACCCAGCTTATGACCATCGCCGTGATCATCTTTGGCGGCGCCAGAATTGTGAATGCCTCACTGGATCTGGCCGATCTGCTGACATTTCTACTGTGTGTGGGTATCCTCATTGAACCCATGAACAGGTTCGCTAATTTCACCAGGCTATATCAGGAAGGAATTACCGGTTTAGACCGATTTATGGAGGTCCTGGAGGTGGAGCCCGATATCCAGGACGCAGCAGATGCCATTGAGCTCACACATGTTCAGGGAAATGTGGAATTCAAAGCTGTAAGCTTCAAGTATAAGGAGGACCATGAGTATGTCCTGAAGAACATATCCCTGAATATAAAGGTCGGGGAATATGTGGCATTGGTGGGGTCTTCAGGTGTTGGGAAAACAACGCTGTGTGCTTTAATTCCCCGCTTTTATGAAATAAACGAAGGGGAAATCCTGCTCGATGGCAGGAATATCGGGGATATTCGCCTGCGCTCCTTAAGAAGGAACATAGGCATCGTCCAGCAGGATGTATATTTGTTTGCCGGGACAGTCGCAGACAATATCCGTTACGGGAAAGTTGATGCAAGCAGGGAGGAGATCATGGAGGCAGCTAAAAAGGCAAATGCCCATGGTTTTATAATGGCGTTACCGGATGGGTATGATACAGATATTGGTCAACGCGGCGTCAAGCTGTCAGGGGGGCAAAAACAACGGTTGAGTATTGCGCGCGTGTTCCTGAAAAATCCGCCGGTTATCATTTTTGACGAAGCGACCAGCGCCCTGGATAATGAAAGTGAAAGGGCCGTCCAGGATTCACTCGGGAAGTTAACCGACAACCGCACAACACTTGTCATCGCGCATCGTTTGTCGACAGTCAGGAACGCCCAACGGGTCGTGGTATTAACCGGTAACGGGATCGATGAACAGGGAACACATGATGAGTTAATAGCCCTGGAGGGCAGCTATGCAAATCTATACAATATGCAGGCAAAGATATAAGAGCGGATTAACGGGGACGGGCAGACTCAAAAAGTACCCCCAAATACGACAAGAAAATATAGGGTACCCAGTCAAAATTTCAATGTCGAATAATGTAAAGCCATTTTGCCAGGCATTCAGCTATACTGTCCAGCGGGACAACGGGGTTCCCAGTAGCATCGGAGAGGACATACAACAATGAACAACGAAACACGAGCAGACCTGCTCAAAGATGAATATATTATGTTGCAAAACTTTTATGAAGATATCGACAACAAGGGGCTTACCATCAAAAGCTGGGCCATCACGGTAGCCGTGGCGGTCATTGGCACGGGCATCCTGTATCGCAAGGAGATTCTGCTGGTGGGCGTTTTTGTGTCACTTGTATTCTGGTATCTGGAAGCCTACTGGAGGGGCCTGTCCCATTTCTTTTCGGCGCGCATCCAGAATATCGAGCGGGCATTTCAAACCGAGCAGTGGCAGGACGAGGTCCCCCTCCAGGTCTATTCCACCTGGGCGAAGGAATATGAGAAAAGCGGGGACCAAACGCTGCGATATATGCGCAAACCATCTTCGTACCTGCCTCATGTATTGATCGCGGCAGTATACCTGGGACTTTATTTTTGGTTTTGAACTTTCACCTCGTACGTTCAGTCAAATAGCGAGAGCAAAAACGGCCCTCCAATA
>JBDTPH010000018.1:0-4131 GCA_039932795.1 Chloroflexota bacterium | reverse complement strand
GGCAATTGCATGCCTTGCCCTGGCTGCCTTGTCCTGTCAGGCAGTTTCGAATCTGGGTGGTGGTGACGGAGGGCCGGAAGTCCTCTTGGGTGATGACTTTTCTTCAGAAACATGGGGAACGGGGACTGATGCGGATAGTTCAGTGGAATATGCAAATGAAGCCCTGCAGATGATTGTGTACACCACGAATTACTTTGTCTGGAGCACACCTGATGATGTGGATTACGAGAATGTTCACATGGAAGTCACTGTGACCAATAATGATTCTGATCCAACGACTGCCTTTGGCTTGATGTGCCGGCAGCAGGTGGTTGATACCTCATTTTATTATCTCGCCATGACCCCGGCGGGTGAATATGCAATTGCCAAAGCTGCAGTGGGGCAGACGGATGTGTTCCTGACCAATAATGATCAGTGGGCACACTCGGATCTAATCACGCAGGAAGCAGCATCCTACCGTGTTGGCGCCGATTGCGGCAATGGTACTCTCACGTTGTATGTGGATGGCCAGCAAATTGCCTCAGTTTCTGACACGAGTTATACGGACGGTGGTGTTGCGCTGTTTACATGGAGCGGGGAAGAGGCTGTTTCAACAGACGTCACTTTTGACGATTTTGTGATGACAAAACTCGCTCAATAGAAATGGCTTTTTTGCTTTGAACAAATCCTGTATCCCAATTGGGCACAGGATCTTAAAAATAATAGGAGAATTCCAATGAACAACAGATTTAAGCTCTCCCTGGCCATTGCAAGTCTGGCGCTTGCGGCATTGGCGTGCCAGGCTGTGACAGGTCAACCGGATGCCCCCGCAACAGATGCTACGGATGCGGTGACTGAGAATACAAGTTCGCCCGCAAACACGGCCGTACCACTGCCCGCTGAGACAGATGAGCCCACCGCCGAATCTACTGTCAATTCAGATGTTCTCTTGGAAGATGATTTTTCTTCGGGTAGAAGCCAGTGGGGTACAGGCACTGATGCAGATAGCTCGGTTGAGTATGTGGATGATGCTTTGAATATTCAGATGTTCACAAAGAATTATTTCGTATGGACGACGCCCAACGATGTGGACTACGAAAATATTCACATGGAAGTGACTGTGCTCAACAATGCAACTGACTCTACGACAGCCTTTGGATTCATCTGCGACCAGCAACACCCCATCACTGAATCACATTATTATTTTGCGGTAACCCCCGGCGGCGAATATGCGATTGCCAAAGCTTCGCTGGCGCTGGATGATGTGTTCCTCACGAACAATGATGAATGGGCTAACTCTGATCTCATCGCACAGGATGCTTCGTCCTATCGCCTGGGTGCAGATTGTGGCAACGGTACGTTAACCCTATACGTGGATGGTCAGCAGGTTGCTTCGATTTCCGATTCGACCTACACAAGTGGTGGTATCGCATTATTTACATGGAGCGGCCAGGATGCCGCTTCGGCAAATGTCACGTTCGACGATTTTGTGATGACTGAATTGCCGTAATCATCCAGTTCGAAATCAAATCCTGCGTTCCATGGGATGCAGGATTTTTTAATTAAATTACTGAAATTTTGTGCTATTATTCGAGGGACATGGATCGACGAAAACTCCTCTTTTACCTGCTCTTGAATGTGTTTATTTCCGTGTGCGTTACTGGAGCAATCCTGTTCTGGTATGATCGTAATTACCGTTCGGTGAGCCAATCGGCTGTTCCGCTTGCTGCGCCTCTTGTGGGCCAGCCTGCGGCCGCTCAGGCCACTCTCAATCCTCAGATGGAAATTCCCATCGAGATTGTCAGCGTAATTGGCGCAGGGACGTTGACTGCCGAGTGGGTGGTTGTGAGCTATAAAGGCACCGACCAGATCAACCTGGCGGGCTGGGAATTGAGAGACGAAGACGAAAATGTTTTTATCTTCCCTCAGCTCGTTCTCCACAAAGATGGCGCCGTACAAGTCCATACTGTCTCCGGGACAGATACCGTGATTGACCTTTATTGGAGTTCCAGTAATCCCGTTTGGGAATCTGGCGAGGAAGCGCAGTTGCTCGACCCGAGTGGAAATTTGCGGGCTGTGTATAAGGTGCCGTAATATGCATAAATCGTTGAATAGATCAGCTGGTAGTTAAGTCTGTATCGAACCCTCCACGAATCGCTGAAAGCGAATGGCTAAGCGCTACTATGACTCAAGCTCTTTATCGTAAATACCGTCCAAAGGAATGGGCAGAAGTGATGGGGCAGGATCACATTGTCCAGACTCTTAAGAATGCCATCGCGGCAGACCGTGTCGCGCATGCCTACCTCTTTGCAGGTTCGCGCGGCACAGGCAAAACCACACTTGCGCGTCTTTTAGCGAAAGCGGTCAACTGCACAAATCCTGATCCCACGAAACGCCCGTGTAACGAATGCGAGCACTGCAAAGCCGTCAACGCCAGCCGTTTTATGGACCTGATCGAGATCGACGCGGCATCCAATACAAGCGTGGACGATGTCCGTGATCTGCGCGACAAGATCAACTTCTCGCCTTCGCAGGGCAGGTACAAGATCTACATCATCGATGAAGTCCATATGCTTTCAACGGCCGCGTTCAATGCGCTCCTCAAAACGCTTGAAGAGCCGCCGCCGCATGCCATATTTGTTCTGGCTACTACTGAAATTCATAAAATTCCCGCAACGGTTTTATCGCGTTGCCAGCGCCATGAGTTTCGTCGTGTGCCAGTCGGCGAAATTGTCACAAATCTCAAAATGATCGTCAAAGCCGAAAATCTCCAGGCGGACGACGATGCGCTGATCCAGATTGCGCGTCAATCGGCAGGTGGTATGCGTGATGCAATCTCCCTGCTCGATCAGCTTTCGTCCACAGGCGACAAGATCACACTGGCGCTTGCACAAATGGTGCTGGGCACTGCCACAAGTCAAACCGTGTTGGATGTCATTTCGTCCATCAACGACCATGATCCCGCGCATGGGCTTGAGGCCATTCACAAAGCTCTTGATGCCGGGGCCGACCCGCGCTCACTGGCACGTCAGATCGTTGAATATCTACGCAGTCTCATGCTTATTCAAATGGGGAATGCGAATCAAGTGGAAGCCACGGCAGAGGTCAAAAAACAGATGCAGGCCCATGCCAGGTCATTTTCAACGAGTGACGTACTTCGCATCATGAAATCTTTCAATACGGCTGCTACGGATGCGCGTGGCGGCTGGCAGCCCTCGCTGAGTCTGGAACTCGCATTGGCAGAAACACTGGACGCGCCGAATGAGTCGGCTCCGCTTCCCGCCGTGCCGGTTCGCTCAAAGCCTCAGCCTGTCACCGCTTCACAAACGGAATCCAAGCCTGCGCTTGAGCGCGAAGCGGAAGCGCCGCGTTCCACAGACAATTCCGTCGTCAACTCAGGTGATATCATCAAGGCATGGAAGCATATGTCTGCCGCCCTTCCAAAAGCGCAGGCAAATCTTTCTGCATTAATGAATTCTGTCAGAATGATAGATGTGCAAGGCAAGACGTTGATCCTGGGTTTGGCAAGCGATGTGCTGGTCTCAAAGATAGACAAGGCAGACCAGATCGAAGCCATACAGAAGTTGATCAAGGATGAGTTTGGCGTGGATATGAGTGTGCGTTGCATGGTGACAACTGCAAAAGGCAGGATCCCGCCGAATGTGTCACAGGATGGGATGGTGGCAACCGCCATCCAACATGGCGGCGAAATTGTGGATATGTAAATTCATGACCGATACTCGAAATTCGATTAAAGTACTGATTATCAATTAACGAGGAGTTTTTATGGCAAAAGGTTTTAACAAAGGTCAGCAAATGGGTGGTGGGGGAATGATGGCACAATTACAAAAGATGCAGCAGCAATTGGCTGAAGCACAGGCCAAGCTTGCTGAAGAAACTGTCACCGCGACGGCCGGTGGCGGCGCGATCAAAGTCACAATGACAGGCGACCAGAAATGCACCTCCGTGGATATCAGCCCTGATCTGCTAAAGGATGCAGATGCCGAAATGTTGCAGGATCTGGTCCTCTCTGCAGTGAATATGGCGCTTGATCAATCGCGCGCACTGGCCGAGCAGAGACTTGGTCCACTTGCCGGTGGTTTGCCCTTTTAACTGGAAGCTGGAATGAATCTCGGTATCAGCGAAATTGCC
>JBDTPH010000017.1:0-13078 GCA_039932795.1 Chloroflexota bacterium | reverse complement strand
CTTTTCTTTGTGGTGTCTTCAGTGGATGTGGGTGTATGGCTCCTGTTCCGTGACCTGGTCCTTGTGGGTATTTTCCAAATGGACCCCGCCGTGTTCACTGCAGGCTATCAACTCTTTGCAGTTGCATTGATCCTGATCAGCCACGGTTTGTTCAATCACTATGGAATTGACATCACCACCAAGCTGACAGACTTCAGCGGTTATTTCATCTTCTTCGTTGCCATCGTGTTGACGATTTCCCTGCTGGTCTTTTCGCCAGTTGCCCTCGATTTCAGCCGCCTGTTCACATTTACAAATGTCACAGGCGCAGCCGGAGGCGATGTTATTCCACGTACCGAAAGCATTGGGTTTGCTTTTCTCTTTGGCTTGATCCTGGTATGTTACACCATCACCGGCTATGATGCCTCTGCACATACATCTGAAGAGACCCGTGATGCGCAGATCAATGTACCGAAGGGCATGTGGCAGGCTGTATTCTATTCCGTGTTGTTCGGCTATTTCATGGTGGCATCCTTTGTACTCGCAATGCCCAGTGTTGAAGAAGGTGCAGCCAGGGGCTGGGGCTCCTTCCTGTATGTAATGGAAAGCTCACTCATGCCCACATGGTTGTTGTACTTCCTCTTTGTGGGAATTGTGGTGAACAATTACCTATGCGGACTCGCCGGGCTTACCTCTGCATCCCGCATGGCGTTTGCGTTTGCACGTGATGGCGGCATGCCTGGCTCCAAGTACCTTTCCCACGTTAGCACAACCCACCGCACTCCAACATACGCAATTTGGGTTTCGGCTGCAATTGCATGGCTTTCCACCGTTTATTCGGGCGCCTTCGTAGTACTGGCAACTGCCTGCGCAGTCTTCCTGTACTTCTCGTATATCTCACCCGTGGTGGCAGGCTTCTTTGCAGAAGGCACCGCCCGATGGCCGGAGAAAGGCCCATTTAACCTGGGAGCCTTCTCCAAGCCCTTAGCCATTATTTCGGTGATCGGCGGATTCGTCCTTGCCATCACTGGCTTCCAGCCACCCAACCAAAAGGTTTTCTATCTGACGGTTGCACTGGTAATTGCACTCGGTATATTCTGGTTTGCGTTTGAGAACAAGCGCTTTGAAGGTCCGCCAACCGGCGATCGCATCAAAGAGCGTCAGAAGATGATCGCCGAGATCGAAAAGAAATACGGCGAAGGGGATTAGAAAAGCATCACATTAATTGGACGCGGCATCTCATGCGGGGTGCCGCGTCTTTTTTGGAGGGACGCATGAGATATATCCTTGGCATTGACCAGGGTACGACTCAAACGACGGCCGTTGTGGTGGATGAGAATGCCTCTTTCGTGGAAAAGAACTCGGTCCCGTTACCGGCGCGTTTTCCTGCCCCAGGCTGGGTCGAGCAGGATCCGTCCGATATTGTCCGCACTGTGAAGGAAGCCGTAGCACCATTGATCGAAAAATACGACATCGCCGCGGTGGGCTTTGACAATCAAGGCGAAACGTTCATCGTATGGGATAACGAAACAGGCGAACCGCTGACGCCCGCCATCGTCTGGCAGGATAAACGCGGCGTGGAAGTTTGCGAAGCTATTGCAGGTGAGGTGGATGGTGACGCTCTCCGTCAGAAAACAGGACTGATCCTCGATAGTTATTTTTCCGCTCCCAAGCTTCGTTATGCCTGGGAGCATGACCCCAAACTCAAACAGGCGATTGAAGAAGGCCGCGCCCGATTCGGTACTACTGAGACGTGGGTGATCTGGAACTTATCCGGCCGCAAACTTCACATTACAGATCCTTCCACAGCCTCGCGAACCCTATTATTCGATGTCAACTGTCTCGACTGGGACGATGATCTGCTCGCGCTATTCGGTGCCACGCGGACGCTCCTTCCGCACATCGTCCCGTCCGCGGGGTATGCCGGCGATTTGGATTTTGGAAACGGCAAGATCCTTCCATTGCATGCGCTGCTCGTGGACCAGCAGGCTGCGTTGTTCGGTCAGGCTTGTTTCCAACCAGGGGAGATGAAATGTAGTTTTGGTACAGGTAGTTTTCTGCTAATGAACATTGGCAGGGAAATGCGCCTCTCCAATAATGGATTGCTGACAACGATGGCATGGCACTGGGAGAACGAAACTTGCTACGCGCTTGATGGGGGAATCTTCGTCACAGGCGCGGCAGTGCAATGGCTTACTGAATCCCTTGGCTTTATCCCTGACCCCGCTGCCAGTGCAGAATCCGCTTTGCAATCCAGGGATGGGGAAGTAGTGGTGGTGCCAGCCTTGCAGGGACTCGCCGCGCCACACTGGCTCTCGGATGCGCGCGGCGCGATCTTTGGTTTGAGCCGCGGTTCCATGCCAGCCGACATCGTCCGCGCCACTCTGGATGGCATCGCCTTCCGTGTTTATGAAGTGGTCAATGCCATGGCCCAGGATGCAGGGCAAACGCCTCTCCACCTGAAAGTGGATGGCGGTCCTTCAGGCAACCCGTATCTCATGCAATACATTGCCGATATCTTGAATCTTGAGGTCCGTGTGGCAGCCGCGCGCGAAGCGACTGCAATGGGTATTGCGAATCTCGCAGCACACTCCGCGCTTGGTATATCATTGGATACTCTGGCTTCCTCCTGGCAATCCGAAGCTGTCTACCAGCCGAAGATTGACGATGAGGAAAGACAGCATCGGCTATCGAAATGGAATAGGGCGCTGGATGCTGTGAAGTTTTATCATGGTGAGTTACGATCATGACCATCCCCTTGGAGATTATGGAATTATGGCAACAACATTCTTCAGCTGCTTTTCCAAATGGCTATGGGAGTAAAGAGGTCAATAGAATTGATTTACCCCTTTTGGATGCGGAAATTGCGGGTTGTATCCATATGTATATACACAATGGCGCAAAACTTGATGCCCAACGAGTAAAGACCCTGCGTGAACGTCTTATTGATTTAAATACCATTGTCCTATTGTTGGATAGTGAAGAATTAATGTATTTCGATCGGTTAAGAGAACTGGCAAATCTTGTACTTCAGGAAGTAAAAGATAATTGAATACATATAATTTGCTGTTTGATGTGGGCATTATTGGCGCGGGGGCAGTGGGTTCCGCAATTGCGCGGGAACTCTCGCGTTACGACCTGAACATCATCCTGCTCGAAGCTGGATCCGACGTGGGAATGGGGACGTCCAAAGCCAGCACCGCCATCTGGCACACAGGCTTCGATGCCAGGCCTGGCTCACTCGAGGCCACCCTCATGCATAGAAGTTATCCACTGATGGAAACGTTCATGCAGGAAGTGGGCAGTCCCTTTGAGCGCATTGGCGGATTACTGATCGCGTGGACTCAGGAACAGCTTGACACACTCCCAGCGTTGCTGGGAAAAGCGCACAAGAATGGCATCACAGACGTTCACCTCATTGGCAAAGAGGAAGTTTATCAACGCGAACCGCATCTAGGGGAAGGCGCGCTGGGTGGAATGTTCGTCCCGGGCGAAGGGATCCTTTGCACATTCACCATTCCGCTCGCTTGTGCGACACAGGCAGTCGTCAATCGTGTGACGCTCAAGTTGAATTTCCCTGTAAAGTCCATTCAAAAAATAAAAGATGATTATGTTCTTTCAGATGGAAGTAAGGAAGTTCATGTGAAGTGGGTTATCAACGCGGCAGGACTGTTTTCAGATGAAATCAACAATCACTTTGGATATGAGAATTTCAGGGTCACACCACGCCGCGGCGAATTGATCGTCTATGACAAGCTGGCGCGGCCGTTGGTCAATCATGTATTGCTGCCCGTCCCGACCGCGACGACGAAAGGTGTCTTGATCAGCCCGACGATATATGGCAATGTATTGTTGGGTCCCACGGCGGAGGATCTGCCTGATAAAGCGGCGACAAACACGAGCGTGAAGGGATTACAGTCGCTGCTTGAAAAGGGCGAAAAGATTTTGCCAGAGTTGCTTGAGGAAGAAGTGACCGCCACCTATGCAGGTCTGCGTGCCGCAACAGAACACAGTGATTATCAAATTGAACTGCATATGGAACAGCGCTACATCTGCGTCGGTGGGATCCGCTCGACAGGGATTTCTGCAAGTCTGGGGATTGCGGAATATGTGGCTGGTTTACTGAAGGAGGCTGGTGTTGAGTTAAAACGCAAGCCCGATTTCAAACCGATTAAGATGCCGAATATTGGTGAAGCATTTCAACGTCCATATCAAAGTGCGGAACTGATTGCCGAAAATTCCAACTACGGAAGGATCGTCTGTCATTGCGAACGCGTGACGTTGGGTGAACTAAACGATGCCGTGAATTCTGACATTCCCGCTTCGACACTGGATGCATTACGAAGACGCACGCGCGCCATGCAGGGAAGATGCCAGGGGTTTAATTGTCAGGCCTCTTTGAATGTCATTCTGAGTGAACGAAGTGAGCGAAGAATCTCCCATTCAACCGGCAAGACTCTTCAGTCGCGAAGTACAGTGCCTCACATCGCCCCAATGCCCGTTCGGGGGAGTGACATGAAAAATGTCGATGTCCTCATCATTGGCGCGGGACCTGCAGGACTCGCTGCTGCATTGGAATTGAAAAAGCTTGGCATAAAAGATATCGTTATTGCCGAGCGAGAATCGGAAGCCGGTGGAATTCCGCGCATGTGTGGGCATATCGGGTTTGGCATCAGTGATTTACATCGTGTGCTGACAGGACCAAACTATGCACGTAAATATCGCGCGATGGCAGAACAAGCGGGAATCAGGATACATACAAATACAACGATTACAGGTTGGAACAATGCCGCCGGGGACGGCGGCTTGAGCACTCTGCGCTATACCTCCGCTGATGGACTTGGGACGGTTGAAGCGAAATCCGTTTTGCTGGCAACAGGTGTGCGTGAACGACCACGCGCCGCGCGGCTTGTGCCGGGATATCGTCCACAGGGCGTATTTACGACGGGTTCACTTCAGCGATTTGTGTACGAACATGATTTACCTGTTGGAAAGCGCGCGGTCATTATTGGTGCAGAACGAGTGAGTCTATCCGTTGTCATGACGTTGATGCATGCAGATGTGAAAGTCTTGAACATGATCAGCGACCTCCCGCATCACCAGCTGTATCTGCCTGTGTTCCTTCCCGCAAAGATCCTATATGCGGATATTCTTGCACGTGCACCCATTCTCACCAGCAAACGAGTGACGAATATCTTTGGTCGCCAGCGCGTCGAAGGGATTGAAATCACGGATTTGGAATCAGGCAAAACGCAAATCATCGAATGTGACACACTGGTCTTCACAGGTGATTGGATTTCCGAGAATGAACTGGCCAGAAGGGGAGATGTGGAAACGGGTAAGCCTTCTTCAGGTCCGCAGGTGGATTCGCAGTTCCGTACGTCACAGGTCGGAGTCTTCGCTGCTGGTAACATATTGCGCGGCGTTGAAACCGCGGATTGGGCGGCATTCGAAGGACGTGCCGCGGCGCGCTCCATGGCCCGCTTCCTGGAAAATGCCCAATGGAACGGGAGCAGGCTGGACGTCCGGTGCGAAGCGCCGATCTCGTGGATCTGTCCGAATGTGCTGAGCCCGGATGTCCGCGTCGACGGATTCCGATTCCGATCCAATGAGTTCCGCCAAAATGTCACCCTGCAGCTCGTTCAGGCTGGGCGTGTGTTGTATCAAAAGCGGCTCGGCCGCTTGAACGCGAATACCTCCCTGACCCTGAGCGGCGACTGGGTTAAGAAAGTTGATTTCACCAACCAGCCTGTAAAACTTGTCATACAATAGTGAGTCATGGTAAAGTAAACACGATTTACCGAGACAGTCCATCTCAATGTGGAGCTAACATGCAAATCGCACTTGTCATCGGTTCGACCATTTCAACAATCAAGGATGAATCCATAAGTGGACGAAAATTGCTCATCGTCCGGAAGGCGGATACGGCCGGGAAGATGACAGGCGATCCGTATGTGGCAGTGGATACGGTCAGCGCGGGGGCGGGGGACCTGGTTCTCGTTACCGATGGTTCATCTGCCCGATTTACCACCCAGACCAACAACGCACCCGTGGACGCGGTCATTGTCGGTGTAATCGACTCGCTCGAAATGAGCGGCGAAGTCACCTATAGGAAGGAATAATAGATAAACCCTAACGGTCTTACAGACCCTTGGGGTTTCATGTTTATTATGTCTGACTCGCGTGACCTGCTCTCTGTTGGTGTGGACGTTGGAACCACGACTACTCAAATTGTTTTCTCGCGTCTCAATCTAAAAGATGTGTCACGAGCCGGGCAGATCCCGCGCATTAACATCACGGACCGCAAGGTCATTTATCAAAGCCCGATCGTATTCACCCCACTGATCGATTTCGATACCATTGATGCGGATAAACTAAATGAAATTGTGCGCCGTGAATACGCAGCTGCTGGTGTTGACCCAAGCCAGGTGGAAACAGGCGCAGTCATCATCACCGGTGAGACTGCCAAGAAAAAAAATGCAGATGAAATCCTGAGGGCTCTATCAGGACTCGCTGGCGAGTTTGTTGTCAGCGTTGCGGGGCCGAATGTGGAGAGTCTGATCGCTGGAAAAGGCGCAGGCGCGGCCCAATATTCCCAGGAAAATTATGCGACCGTTACGAACGTCGACATCGGCGGCGGAAGCGCCAACAGCGCCACGTTTCGAGCCGGCAACCTGATCGGTGCTGCAGCCATGAATTATGGCGGTCGCATTCTGGAAATTGAGAATTTAACAGGGCGTATTCGACATATTGCCGAGCCTGCAAAAAATATTCTTGATGATATCGGTTTGAATCTGAACGTTGGCGATTCAGCATCCCTCGAAGATTTGCGTCGCTTTACGGATCGTATGGCAGACATGACCGTTGAATTGATCGAAGGTACAAATTCACCGCTGGCACAAAAGATCTATCTCACGCCGCCTGTCGGTGTTTCAGGCAAAGGCTCGGTGTTAATGCTCTCTGGTGGCATCGGCCACTATTACTACAACCCGATCCCGATCAACTCTGTGAGCGACGTGACGCGGCATGCTGATGTGGGTCCGCTCCTTGCCGAATCGTTGAGAAAGCACGCGGTTTTGAATTCCTATACCGTTGTACAGCCTTCGGAGACCGTTCGCGCAACAGTACTCGGAGCCAGTACGCAGACAGTGACCTTATCAGGTTCGACGATCTGGGCAGAACGCGAGATCCTGCCGTTGAAGAATGTGCCTGTGATCCGACCGTTATTTCGCGCTGAGCGGAGCGAGCCGCTAGGCGAGAGCAGTCGAAGTGCAGTGTATGGCGGGGACGCTTCGTCTTCGCTCAGCGCGGAGGTTATTTCACGGAGCATCGCCGAAGCTGTGACCCGCTGGGACGTCAACCTAGCAACCGATCCATTTGCGATTGCATTGGAACTTAACAACGCATTGAATTATGAATCGCTCACCCAACTGGCAAATGGATTGAAGATGTTCGCAGATACCATGCCCGGCGACAGACCGTTGATCGCGATTATCGAACGCGATTATGCCCAGGCGCTGGGTCAAACTGTGAAGGGACTCGCTCCCACACGTTCATTGCTTGTGATCGATCAGGTTGGCTTGTCCGAAGGAGATTACATTGATATCGGCACACCGCTCATGGATGGACGAGTCGTCCCGCTGAGTGTAAAAACACTAATTTTTTATCATTGATCAAACTCCGCTGGTTGAGTAGCCCTGAGCGTTCGTTGCGAAAGGCATATCGAAACCAGTAATAACATGTAAGAATGAAATTACGAGAATGTGGTCTCGATACGGGCTTTGCCCTACTCGACCACCACATGAAATAGAAACTTCTTTGTGTTCTTTGTGGTTGAAAAAGGAATCATTATGCTCCTAAGAACCAAGCTGCACGGTAAAACCTACGAATTCCCCGATATCCGACTCCTCATGGGCAAAGCCAACGAGGAGAAATCAGGTGACACACTCGCAGGCGTTGGCGCAGCGACCGCCGCTGAGCGCGTCGCTGCCAAACTTGTCCTTGCCGAGGTGCCGATGTGGGTCCTGCACGACAACCCCGCGGTCCCTTATGAAGAGGACGAGATCACACGTCTCATTCAGGATGCGGTGGACCCAACGGTTTATAACGAGATCAAGGACAGGACAGTGGGTGAGTTCCGCGAGTGGATTCTGGCGGACACAACCACCACCGAAATGATCCACCGCGCATCAAACGGCCTCACCGCCGAGATGATCGCAGGCGTGACGAAGTTGATGTCCAACCTCGACCTGATGTATGCCGCCAAAAAGATTCCCGTTTCATCGTATTGCAATAACACGATTGGTTTACCTGGAACACTTTCCTCCCGCAACCAGCCCAATCACCCAACCGACTCTCCCGAAGGCATCCGCGCAGAGATCTATGAAGGCCTGTCCTATGGCTCTGGTGACTCAGTCATCGGCATCAACCCGGTGGATGACTCATATGGCTCCGTTTCACGTCTTTTGGATATGACCTATGATGTAATCAAGACCTGGAACATCCCGACCCAAAATTGTGTACTGGCACACGTCACCACGCAAATGAAGTGCATGGAATCAGGTTCACCCGTCGGGCTGGTTTTCCAGTCACTCTCTGGCTCACAAAAAGGCAACGACTCATTCGGCATCTCTGTCGGCATGATCGACGAAGCCCATGCCCTTGCAAAAAAGCACTGCTTCCCCAAGGGTCCGAACTTCATGTACTTTGAAACGGGTCAGGGTTCCGAGCTTTCGGCTGAGGCGCACAACGGTTGGGATCAACTCGTTCTGGAAGCGCGCTGCTATGGTTTTGCAAAACGCTACAGCCCCTTCCAGGTCAACACGGTCGTTGGTTTCATTGGCCCCGAATATCTGTACGATGCCCGCCAGATCCAGCGCGCCGGGCTGGAGGATCATTTCATGGGCAAGCTCACCGGCATCTCGATGGGGGTGGACGCCTGCTATACCAACCACGCCCGCGCCGATCAAAATGCAATTGAGAACCTTGCGGTCATGCTCACCGCTGCCGGCTGTAATTATTTCATGGGCGTGCCGATGGGCGATGACTCGATGCTCTCGTATCAATGCACCTCCTTTCACGATGCTCCCACGTTACGTCAACTCTTCAAACTGCGCCCCGCGCCTGAATTCGAGAAATGGATGGAGGGTCTGGGCCTGATCAAAGATGGTGTGCTCACTGAAAAAGCGGGCGACCCATCCATCTTCCTTAAGAGGTAATCATGGATGACGCCAAACTTGCTGCGATCGTAGACGCCATTGTCCGCGAACTCAAACAATCTGGAGTTGTGCGACCCAATGTCATTGCGAGGAGCGAAGCGACGAAGCAATCTCCCGCTTCATCTTCGGATATTTCGCCTGATTTCGGTTTATCGGCGTTATCAGCACCCTCTGCAGTTCCCTTCAAACCACATGCCGCGACCTCAACCGCCGGCCTCACCATTGACCTGCCCGACCCAACACTTCCTGATCTACGCACGAAGGCACGTGTAGAGAATCCAAAAGATGCGGACGGTTTGCGCGCCTTGATCGACTCCACCTCTGCACGTATCGGCGTGGGACGCGCGGGTCCGCGTTATCGCACGGCTTCCCTTCTATTATTTCAGGGCGATCATGCAATCACGCAGGATGCACTCTACCGCGATGTGGATCAGAAGCTCCTGGACGAGTTCAACCTCTTCACGGTGCAAACAAAGATCACGGGCGGCAAACAGGAATATCTCCTGCGTCCTGATCTCGGACGATTGCTCAATGACGATGCCAAACGTATAATCAACGAGAAGTGCCAGAAGAATGTCAACATCCAGCTGGTCATCGGCGATGGACTTTCCGCCGCGGCAATCGAAGCGAACCTGCGCCAGATATTTCCTGTCATTCGGCAGGGCGCGCAAACGGCAAATCTGACATTCGGCACACCATTCTTTGTCAAATATGCGCGCGTCGGCGTGATGAATGATATAGGTGAGCTGATCAAACCTGATGTGGTGATCCTGCTCATCGGCGAGCGTCCCGGGCTGGGACGTGCTGAATCCATGAGCGCGTATATGGGCTACAAACCAAAATATGGTGACACCGACGCCGACCGCGATGTGGTCTGCAATATCTTTGAAAGCGGCGGGACCAATCCGCTTGAGGCGGGTGCGTTCGTTGTGCAGATCGCACAGAAGATGCGCAAGAGCCAGGCTTCTGGCGTAAAGTTGAAGATGATGAAGTAAAGAGAGAAACAATATGGCAATCCTCGATCCCCTTTACGGCACTCCGCTCGCAGTACAACTCATCCCACAGGTTGACCGTAACTTTGCGGAACAACTGAAACTGCGTGACGACCAGCGTTCCATTGGCCTGCTCAGCGTGGATAATGATGACGCGACGTACACCGCCATCGATGAAGCCACCAAAATGGCAGACGTGGAAGTGGTGTATGCGAAGTCGTTCTACGCAGGCGCGAAGCATACGTCGGGAAAATGGTCAGGCGAGATCATGGCGATTATAGCGGGGCCAGACCCGGCCGAAGTCCGGGCCGGGTTGAATGCTGCGGTGGATTACATCAAGTACAAGGCGATCTGGTATTCGGCGAATGATGATGATTCCATTGCTTTTTTCCCGCATGTCATTTCACGGACGGGAACGTATCTTTCGCAGGCTTGCAATATTCCTGTTGGGTCACCGATCGCATATCTGGTGGCAACGCCGAACGAGGGTCTGGTTGCACTCGACGCCGCGCTCAAAGCTGCTGACGTCAGCATCGTTGCATTGACCATGCCACCCTCCGAAACGAACTACATGGGCGTCATGTTGACCGGTGACCAGGCCGCATGCAGGGCTGCTGCAATGGCGTTTCAAAATAAAGTACTGGAAGTAGCGAGTAATCCGTTTAATTACTAATTTCATACGCGTTGAGCGGAGGTGCGAAGTACCGAAGACGAAACGTATTGTGGAAAATGCACTTCGTCTTCGTTTCACTCCGCTCAGCGCGAGGATAAACACCTATGGCTGAATTTGACAACGATCTCCTCTCCATTCAGGAAGCCCGCACTCTGGCGACTCAAGCCCGCGATGCGCAGCGAAAATTTTTGCGCGCCACGCAAGCCGAAGTGGACCGTATCTGCGCGGCGATGGCTCAGGCCGCCGCGGACTCAGCCCAGACTCTGGGGCGAATGGCAAGCGAGGAAACAGGCTACGGCGTTCCCGAGCATAAGACGCTTAAGAATTTATTGTCATCCCAATTATTATGGGATGCGATCAAGGATATCCCCACGGTGGGTGTGATCCGCAGCGACCCGCAAAAGCGGACCTACGATATCGCCTGGCCGATGGGCGTTGTTGCCGCATTGACTCCGAGTACGAATCCAACCTCCACGACCATGTTCAAGACCTTGATCTCGGTCAAGGCAAGGAACGGGATCGTTGTTGCGCCACATCCTTTCGCAGCAAAATGCTGTGCTGAGACCGTCCGCATCATGGCTGAAGCAGGGGAGCGCGCGGGCATGCCAAAGGGACTGATCTCGTGCATGACGAAAGTGACCCTGCAGGGCACGCAGGAATTAATGAAGCATAAATATGTTGCCGTCATCCTTGCTACCGGCGGATCGGATATGGTGCGCGCTGCTCATTCTGTGGGCAAGCCTGCTTATGGCGTTGGCCCTGGCAATGTCCCTGTGTATGTAGACCGTTCCGCTGATCTACCACGCGCTGCAAAATACATCGTTGCATCCAAGGCATTTGATCATTCAGTCATCTGTGCGACGGAACAGGCGGTCGTCGCAGATCGGCCGATTGCGGAGCGGCTTGAAGAGTTGATGAAGGCGGAAGGCGCGTTCTTTGTTGACGACAGGATCAAACAGATACTGGCAAAGAACCTGTTTGTCGGTCATTTGCCGAATCCAAAAGGTGTTGGCAAGAGTCCGCAACAATTGGCGCAGATGTATGGGTTCAATGTCCCGGATTGGGCGCGCATTCTGGTTGTGAAACTCAACAGTGTTGGCCCTGATGAGCCGCTCTCCGGCGAAAAACTGACCACCGTGCTTGGCTGGTACGAAGCGGACGGCTGGGAAGCGGGTTGCGAGCGTTCGCTTGAGTTGATCAACTACGGCGGACGCGGTCATTCACTGGTCATCCATGCCCAGGATGAAAATGTCATCATGCAGTTCGGCTTGGAGAAACCTGTATTCCGCATCATGGTCAATACATTTGGTACGCTCGGCACAACGGGTTACACTACAGGTATGATGCCATCCATGACGTTGGGGTCAGGTGGGGTAGGCGGAGCGATCACAGGCGATAATATTACTGTCCATCACCTGTATAACGTCAAGAAACTGGCGTATGAGATACGCACCGCGCCTGATGCCGCTTTTGCGCCGGGTTCGACGGATGACCCCGCGCAGCGACGCGCCTTCTCTGGTGGAGCCCCTTCGGCACCTGCATCCGCTCCATCCATGTCCTCGGACGCGCAAGTGGAGGAGATCGTCAGAAGAGTGTTGTTGGAATTGAAGAAATGAGTCGCGCTGAGCGGAGGTCTGAGTGATCTTCGAAGACTGTAGACGAAGCGCGCTTCGTCTGTGCTCGCCTGTCGGCTCCCTCCGCTCAGCGCGATAAATGTGATTAGAACTCAGATTTCAGGGCTCGAAGATCCTTCAACCCTGACATCCGATGTCTAATCGGAAAAATAATTCAAAAGGAGAATTAAGCCATGCCCGTAGATGTTTCCATGATTGCATTAGGAATGGTTGAGACCAAAGGTCTGATCGGCGCGATCGAAGCCGCTGATGCGATGGTTAAGGCCGCGAATGTGACCCTCATCGGCAGTGAATATGTCGGTGGCGGATTTGTGACCGTGATGGTGCGCGGTGATGTGGGTGCGGTGAAGGCTGCAACGGATGCAGGTGCTGCCGCTGCCAAGCGCGTCGGTGAGTTGGCCTCTGTCCACGTGATCCCGAGACCTCATACCGATGTTGAGATGATCCTGCCGCAGAATACAAGAGGCTCCTTCGGCGGTCGTTCAGGCGCGAAAGAGAAATAAATAATTCGTTCATGTCACCCTGAGCGTAGAGAAGGGTCTCGTATTTATCGCGGAGACTCTCACCTGCACTTGCGCCAGG
>JBDTPH010000016.1:0-8586 GCA_039932795.1 Chloroflexota bacterium | reverse complement strand
TTGTTCTGCCTTTTCCACACCTTCCCCCACCACTTCCAGGCCGAGAGAACGTGCCATGACAATCATTGCTTTGATGAGCGCTTCATTCTTCGGATTGTGCTGTATATCCTGAATAAAGGATTGGTCCAATTTCAATACCCGCAGCGGAAATTGCTTCAGGTAGCTGAACGAGGAATATCCGGTTCCAAAATCATCAAGTGAGGTGTACACTCCCAGGGCATCCAGCTCGTTCATGATCTTGATTGTATATTCCGTATTCTGCACCGCAACACTCTCTGTGATCTCCAGGCGCAAGCCGTCGCTGGGCAAGCCCGTCTCTTCCAGAATTCGAGCGATCATTTCGACCAGATCTTTATTCTGAAACTGGCGGGCTGAAATATTCACCGAGACCCAAAACGTGGAGTGACCGGCATCTCGCCAGGCCTTTGCCTGCTGGCAGGCTGACCTCAGAACATATTCTCCAATGGGTATGATGAGCCCGGTCTCTTCAGCCACGTGGATGAATTCACCGGGAGCAAGAATACCCTCTCGCGGATGCCTCCAGCGAACCAGCGCCTCGGCTCCGACAGGCTTCCCGCTGGTAATCGAGATGATAGGCTGGTAGTAAACGAGCCATTCTTTTCGAGCGACTGCGTGTTTAAGTTCTCCTTCCAGCTGAAGCTGCTCAACAGCGCTGGTATGCATCGTGTCGTCAAAAAATTGATATTGGTTTCCACCCAATCTCTTGGCATGATACATTGCCAGATCTGCATCCCGCAATAAATCCTCAGCTGCTGTGTAATTTTCGTCGAACATGACAATCCCAAGGCTGGCGGTTGGGGATCGCTCGACCACTCCCAGTAAGGTAGTGGTGATCAACTGGGCCCTGATCCTTTCTGCCACCCCGTGTATATCATTACTATTGTTGACAACATCGAGCAGGACAGCAAATTCGTCTCCACTTAATCGTGCGACTGTATCCTGCGGCCGCAAACATTGTTGCAGGCGCCAGCCAGTCGTGATCAGTAGCTGGTCTCCAAATGCATGGCCGAGGCTGTCATTCACCACTTTGAAGCGGTCCAGATCGATGAATATGACCGCGAAAATATCATCGGGATTCCGCTTTGTTCGTTCCAGACGGTTCTGTAACCGATCAAGAAAAAGAGTACGGTTGGGCAATCCCGTCAGCGCATCGTGGACGGCATCATGAGCCAGGCGTTCTTCAGCCAATTTACGCGCAGTAATATCTGACTGCGAGCCGGCCAGGCGATATGCGCTTCCATTTGAATCACGCATCGCCGTGCCACGGCTGAGCACCCATAAATACGTGACATTTGCATGTTGTATTCGATATTCGCATTCAAAGTGTGGAGTGGAATCTCGCAGATGTGTGAGCAGAGCCGCGTGGACTTGGCCCCGGTCATCAGGGTGTATACGTCTAAACCACTCATTCACCTCGCCCCCAATTTCATCGTCGCGGTATCCAAGCATCTCCTTCCAGCGCACTGAAAAATAGATCTGGTCCGTTCTCAAATTCCAATCCCAGATACCGTCGTTCGCGGCGCGAACAGCTAATGCGTAGCGCTCTTCGCTTTCACGTAATTTGCCTATCCTCTGATGTTTATCGAGCGCCATTGCAATTGTGGAATCCAACGCATGGACCTCGAAAGGCTGGACCATGAATCCATATAGCTGGGCAGGCATAGCGTCCTCGAAGGTATTCGCATCAGCATGGGCACTGATAAAAATCACGGGTATATCAAAATCAGTCTGAATTTGCCCGCCCACCCCCACACCATTGATCTCGCCCTGGATGTCAATCTCGATGAAAACAAGATCCGGAAGTATTTCTTGCACCATCGGTAGGATGGCTTCACTCCGATCAGCCCGGCCAAGAACCAAATATCCCAGTTTTTCCAGACTGGTTGTAATCTCGCGTGTTACCGCTTCAACATCTTCTGCAATAAGAATTCTAGTCTGAGGCATGGTGTTATTGTACGCCGCATTCACTCCGATCCTGGGATGCCGATGGTACTGCAAATTTTATCTTACATCACCTCTCCCTCATAGATGCACACCACATTGGATTGTCTCTAGAAAAAGTAGTGTAGGATTAGTTTTGTAAATTCAAGAAAGAGTAGGTCATATTTTATCCTTGCGATTACCACACGTCATAACTATAACGAATAGAGAAAACTACGCTATCCGTAATTATGTTTTGTATGTCATACTTTACCGTCACAAATCTCTAGGCTTCAATGGCGGTAATTTGGCGATTCGTCTCTAGGGTTGAATGGCGGCTCAATCTCTAGGTTTCACTGTCGGTTCGCACATAAGTAATTGTGATAAGGCCCAATGTTTGCTTTAGAAATCGGGAAATTGGCGGAAGTTTTCCCAATATCTGGTGAAGGTGATATTGAGGTGAGCTTGGACGGTGGCTGTGTTCATGGGGCGATGATCCCATTGTTATCTTCATTCCCGCGGAGATTTCAATCTCAGTCAACTCTTCAAGGCGTTATGGGGAATACAAAGTCGAAATCCGGCACAACGAATAACTGGTTATAAACCGCTAGGGCCCGATCGTCGCTTGCTCTAATATCGCCGGACTCGATCAATGGTGCCATATCGCTGATGAAGTGTCGCATCTTAATGTACGTGTCCAGATCCATGGATAGCACCAGGTTTGTATCAGCCGACTCCACCTCCCCTACCTGCCAGCCTGTGTCGGAAACGCGGAAGTCCCATAGGCCACCCCCTGGACCAGTGATATTCAAGGCAAATGAAAAACCCAGTTCTTTGGCCCGACCGGCATTGAGGAACAAGGTTGTTGTAGGAATGATCAGGTATAAGGGAATTCCAGGTATGGTCCCATTCAACATGGCATGGGTTAATTCTGGTCCCACCAATGTTCCAGGGTGTCCATGGCGTACACGAGCCTCCTCCATGTGTTGCCATACATGGCCTGCACAGAACGCCAATGCGACTTGAGCGGAACGAAAGCCACGCATATTGAGCAAAGGAAACCAGGCAGGCTTGAGCAGATCGGCATCGCTCAGTCCGGCTGTAACTTGCCGCACATACTCCCGGCTTTCATACATTTGCTCCAGAGATTCTTCAACTTTTTGATCTGCACGGCGGGCAGCGAATTTGCCTTGATTCCAGGCATTTAACTCGTTCAGGGTGCGGAGTTGAACCTGATCAGCAGCGGGCAACATCTCACCCAACTCGATTGACCGCGCGACACACAATCGGTCGATGTAGGATAGATGGTATGGGAGATCGGCAAATATCCAATCAGATCCATGACGACGCTGCCAATCAGCAGAGGACATCTCCTCAAATAACGAATCCAGTGCCGACCACAACTCCTCCAACGAGGAACGCATCCTGCTCACTGTCGTGTTTTCTGTCTCAACCATTTTTCACTCCTATAAAGTGACATGTACTTTCATAATGAGTAAGTGTTGCATGCGGATTCATACGTTCGGTTTTGAATGCCCCAATTTTAGCCTATCATTTCCCGAAGCCTGCGAGACACACTGCGCAGCACTGCGAAGGACACATCGGGGCGTTCGCGCAGAATCCCTTTGAAGATATCGCCGTCAATCGTCAGCATTCGAACATTGGTTTGAGTACGGAGAGTTGCAGATCGCGGCACTGATTCAATGATCGCCATTTCGCCGACAAAATCGCCTGGTCCACGTTGGGCAAGTTCCTGTTCCACTCCATTCGTCGATCTCAAAACCTGTAAGCGACCTTCCACGATAACAAACATCATGTTGCCTTCGTCGCCTTGTTTGAAGATGACTGTGTTCATGGGATACCATTCTTCATGCGCAATTCCTGCCACGAGCTTCAAATCCTCGGGGGGAAGTTCAGCAAAGATCGGGATCTCGCGTAATAATAAGATTCGTTCGAGAATAGAAACAGTTTGTAATGTGCTCATCGATTGCTCCTCACCGAATTGGACCAGGGCTGCTTGTGCCGCTTCGCACATAAAATCATCAGAGCCTGATTGTAATTGATGCAATAAAGGGATAAATTCACGTAAGCCAAGTTCAGAAGTGGAACGAATGGCCAGGATCCTCAGCCACGGATCCTCATCCTTCAGAAGAAGGGCAATTACATCCGACGGATCGGATCGCGCAGGTTCTTCTTCGAGCAAAGAGACCACGCTTTTCGCCAATTGTTTATCGCCGATCGTATCCAATGCCTCAAGTGCTGCGGCACGGTTTTCCACGTTTGTGCCGCGCAAACTTTTCCGCACAAGTTCCATGGTATGCATATCGCCAAACAAACCCACAGCTTTGACCAATCTACCTTCGCTCAACGCAGCCTGCATTCGCAGACAATCACCCAGGAACGTAACTGCTTTTCCAGAGGTTGGGAGGCTCGCGGATTGACTTCTGAACTTCCGCGCACGGAGGAGTTCACGGCTGGCATATTCACGCAGTGGAGAAAGCGACTCGGGATTCCCTGGCGCGAGCGCATCGAGGGCAGGGTCAATTAATCCATTTTTAGACTGGATGACTTCAAGAACGAGGGCGCGGCTTTCAGCACTTCGATTGCGCAATACTGCTGCTGCGGCACTTCGCACGCTTGCATCGGAGTCTGATAAAAATTCTACAATCGTTTTGCTGATGGATTTGCCCTTCATCTTGCCAAGCGCCAAAACCGCGGCATGGCGGATACTGGACGAAGAATCTTCGAGGGCGTTTATGATCGCACCTATATCAAAAGGAATTTGCAGATCAGGCACAATCTCAGCAAATGCTTCAAGTGCCGAAATACGAATCTGTTGATCCTCGGATTTCAAACGGGCATTTAAGTCCGATAAACCAGTTTCGATGTCACCAAGTTTGATAAGGGCAATTAATGCTCTCGTTTGAACGAGAAGCGAAGGATCCTTTTCCATCATTCGATTAATTTGTTTTAGCAATGTTGGGGTTGCGTTGATATTCAAACGCATGATCGCTTTCAATACTTCCTGGCGAACTTGTTCATTGTCATCGTTGAGCAGGGGAATGATCTTCTCGGTGGTTGAGTCCGCGTATAAAACTCCCAGGGAGGAAACTGTTGAAGCACGCACACCAGGATCAGGATCGGAAAGGAGACGGGATAAGTGCGGGATGGTGGAGTCCGATTCCATGCGTCCAAGCATTTCGACGGCGAGTCGGCGCGTGGTCGCTTTTGAATCATCCAGAGCACGAATGGCAACATTCAAGGCAGCGGCATCGCCTTGAAACCCGCTGAATGAGGCTTCGTTTTCACTGAACACTTCAACACGGCCCGCGCGCAGGGCATCCACAAGGGCTTGCGTATACGCGGCACGCATGCGCCAAATCAAAATACCGCACACGATCGCAAGGACGGTTCCCATCAGAAAAATTTGTTGCGTAGTGAGGGCTTGTTTGGCAATGATCAACAAAACGCCGGAAAGCATAACACCGATCTGTGAAGGAACGCCGTTATTGAAAGCGAGAACCTGTGCGCGCTTTTGCGATGGGACGACGTTGAACAACGCATTCCAGGCCGTGCCTGCAATGCCTGAAAGAATCACCAGTTGAGCAAAGCGCGCCGTGGAGGCACCGTTAATGTTATAAAAAACGGCAAAGATGGAAAACGAAAAAATATAGGTGAGCGGCATGAGGAACACGCCGTTAATAATGCCAAGCTTTGTATAAATACGACTGGCAAGAAACAGCGAAACGAAAAACGTAACCGCGGTGGTGATGCTATTGAACAAACCAAAGAAACCAGCGACACCTGCTTCATCTGAAAATGATGTTGTGACCACTTCGCTGAACGGAAACGACACTGCAAAAAACAGCACGGAAAACAAAATGGATGCATAGGCGATCAATCGCAGAAGCGAAGAGCCACGTACATAATCAAAGCCAGCACGCAAGTCGATCCAGAAATTCGACCTGGCGTTGGAAATTTTTTCCTTACGAAAGTATCCGAGCGCGATGGTACGCGTGAGATAAAAGGCAAAGACTAGCAACACTGCATACAAAATGAGCAGATTATCCGTTCCAAGCAGGCGGGCAATCACACCTGTGACGGCGTTGCCGATGAGGCTGCCGAGAATCCCGGCACTGGTGAACAATGGGAATAGTCGCTTCGCCTGACGTGTATCGCAAACTTCCCCGGCGATGTTCCATACAAACGTCCCGAGGATCATCCCTGCACCGTTGATGGTCAACCACAAAACGGGATACAACACTGGGAGCCGTAGCAGGATTGCCGCGCGTTCAAAAAGCAAAAGCCCAATGAAACCTGCGACAAGCGTTGAAAAGAATCGGCCTTTATCAAACCGTCCGAGCGCCGCGGAATATGCGAGCGTGGATCCAAACGTCAACGCCCCCAAAAACAAATACATGTATGGCAAAAAATCCACGCCATAACGCAGAAGAAACAATGCTGTTGCCGCGTTGTCGCCCATGCCCTGCCCGGCTTGAATGCACGCAAAAAGGATGGCGACTAATGTGACTAGTCGCCCTTCCTCCGCGCGGACATTCAATAACAGAGCAAGACGATTCATATTACATCTTCAGTATGCCCAGTTGGGTCAACAGGCTTACGCCATCTTCCTCGCCCCAATGCTCTACTATTTTGCCGTCTGCGATTCGAGCAATATATATTCCTGTAAACTCAACCCGTTCCCCCGTTGCAGGAATGCCCATAAAATTTCCTGTATGCGTACCAGACATGGTGATGCGAGCGACCACCTTGTCACCTTCAGCTATCAGATCATCGATCACTGTTTGATAATCAGGGAAACCTATCAACATGATTTGATGAGCAGCTTTTGCACCTTCAATCCCCGAAGGTATTCCTGGCATGATCCTGGGTGTGTACAAATTTTCAGATACTACTTCATCCAAAGAATCCGGATGATTGCTGTTATAGATTTCCTGATAATGGCGGACGATATTCTTGTTCTCTTCGAGGGACATGGGGATTCTCCTTGAATGACACCAGCAAGCCGGCTGACTCCAGAATCAGCCCATCAATTCTTTGACCCGCGGCTGATCCAAAAACGAATCGCGAAGTCCAATCTCCAGCAGGGATTCGGCGATTTGCCCGATGATCTTACGCGCTTCGTTTCGTTTTGATCCGGCTTCCTGATGATTACCAAGTTTCTCGTGAAGGTCGGCAAGATCGGAATAGGAGAGCCAAAGCTGAAGGTTCGCGCCTATTCCAGCGGCGCGGGCGCAGGCTTCCGTCAAAACCTGAAGCGCTTCGTCGTATCGATCCAGTTCGATCAATGCGAGACCTTTCATGCGCAGCACATCGGGAACATCCAAACGCGTCAGAGGTTCAACTTCCTTCAGCAACTCATCAATCATAGACAATGCAGTGGCATAATCGCCTCCGGCATACGCCAGCTCGATGTTTGCGAGAATAATAAAAATCGTGAAGCGTGCATAAGGGATCGAAATAGGCTGGAGAGGCGCTTCACCGGCCTCACGTTGGGCGGACTCAATATCCCCATGCAGCAAATGAATACGCACCTTTGCTGCCTGCGGAAATACCCGCCATGCAGGTTGTGTGGATTCTGCAAATCGAATCGCGTGTGCTACCATTCGATACGCCTCGTCGAAAGTACCGCAGAACGCATGAATCCATCCCAGTTCAGAGCGGAGGGTGATACTGCTGGCAATCAGACCTGCCTCATCTGCCTGTTGCACGCTGCGCTCACCGAGCGGAATGGCTTTACCAAGTTGTCCTTCCTGAAGAAGGATGAAAGTCATCAACATGCAGTCATACGATTGTCCCCAGATATTTTTGACCTTTTCACTGATCTGCAGCGCCTGCTGGCAGTTTTCAAATGCACGGACGAATTCACCAGCGTTATATGCCGCTTCTGCTTCCGATCCCAAACTATCGGCGAGCATCACATGGTTGTTTTGCTCAATCCACAGACCGCGAGCTTCCTTAATGACAACATACGCATCGTCATACCTGCCCAGGCAGGTATACAGTCGGCAGAGATCGTTCAGCACAAAGGCGAGCTGTTCGGGGTCTCCCAGATCACGCGCCAACGTCAGGGCGGTTTCGCCATGCTTGAGGGCTTTGTCGAATCTCTTCGAGAAGAGATTGTTCAGCATCAGGTTCCAACTCAATTTGGTCTGCGCGGCTCTGTCACCAAGTTCGCGTGAAATTTCGAGGGCGTCCAATAATAGGCCCGCACTCAGATCCGGGTTGTGTAATTGACTAAAAATGGAATAGATGGTCGCCTTCGCCATGAGAGCGGACATTTCAGCAGATCGATCTCCACGCTCGCTTCCAAACGCGTGCATGTCATCATACACCGACAGTGCCTGCTCATAGCGCCCCGCTAATTCGAGCACCTGCCCCAGCTGGTTGAAGATGTGTTTGATCTGATTCGCATCGCCTTTGATTCGCTTCGCCACTTCCAACGCGCGGCGGAAGTGAGTCGCGGCTTCGGCATTGGCATACAAGCGTGCTGACTTTTCACCCGCCATCAAATCATATTTCAAAGAACGATCATCTCCAGCGCCATAAAAGTGGTGAGCGATCAACGGCGCGAATTCTTCGATACGATTTGCATGAAGTTCTTCCAACGCCTGCCCAATCTGG
>JBDTPH010000015.1:0-13550 GCA_039932795.1 Chloroflexota bacterium | reverse complement strand
CAGCTTGCCTATGCCTCGGCTTAGCCCAGCGTTTTCTCAAAACACAACTCACGAGGAACCTTACCTTCATGAGTAATGCTGTTGATGTATGGAAAACTTTGAGAGTTGAGTAGCATGATAAAGTCTCCTATCAATCTTAAATTCACTTGTAGGGAACATCATGGAAGATGGATGAAAAAATTCATCCCAATCTACTCTGAATTATATCAGGCCAATTAATCGTTACTACAACCGCCCTTGCCCATCCCAATATTGCGTTCATCAAATATCGGGGAAATTCTGTCATCTCCAACGCCTTCAAAGCAAAATTCAATTCTTCTTACAATAGCTTAAGTAAATCCCTATTTGTATAACTGTTTTGCGACTTCTATTCCTTGCGTTACAGTTCAAAAATCCGTACGATAGTCGACCATTTTAGGCGATGTATGTTCGCACAAGGACACTTACATTCCTCCATCCCGTACTGGGTTTCAAGGGTAAAATTGCCGTAAATCGAAGAGCAGGCAGGAGGTTTGTAGATATGTCTGGAATGGAAGAGAAAAAGCTACTCGTTTTCCTAAGTCACGCGAGCGAAGACAAGAAACAAGTCCGTAATTTGTGTAAGCGACTCAAGGCGAGTGGCTTCGATCCCTGGCTGGATGAGGAGCGCCTGCTCCCTGGGCAGGATTGGAACCTGGAGATCGAGAGTGCCCTGCGAGCCAGTGATGCCATTCTTCTTTGTTTCTCTTCGCTATCGGTTGTCAAGGAAGGATATATTCAGCGGGAATACAAACGAGCAATGAAGTATTTGGAGGAAAAACCAGAGGGGACGATCTATGCCATCCCTGTTCGATTGGATGGTTGCGAACTGCCCCTCTTTATCCGTGAAAAACAATGGGTGGATTACCCGGCGGACTACGACCGCCTGGCGCAGGCATTACAAATTCGTGCGGGAGAGACTGCAATGCCAAAGAAAGACTCAAAGCCCAAAGAGAAAAAGCCGGCAAGCCAACGGACCGCGCCCAAATCCAGCGCTGGTAATGTTTTCAATTTTCATGGAAGTGTAAATGTTCAGGGCGCTATGATCGGGGGCGATCAGACCAACTATTACAACAACAACCAGCAGACCATCAATATCACGTCTCCTGCCCAGTTCATGGACGAGTTACAAAAACTCAAGGATGAGATCGGGAAGCTAAAATCCCAACCGAATGTTGACCCCGCAACCGCCCGCCGCATGGATCTGGTTCAGACGGATATTGATGATGTAGTGAATGAAGCGAACAAGGAAAAACCTGTTGCGGAGCGAATAAAAACCACCCTGGATGGCGCAAAAGAAGTGATGGATAAAGTGGGCGGCAGTGTTGGCAGTGCGGTCAATCTTGGAACCGCACTGGGCAGCCTTGCGATGATCGCCATGAAACTCTTCGGGGGCTGAGATGACTGAATATGACTTCAAAGGCGATGTGCATTGCGCAGATTTCATTGGCGGTGACAAGAACATCACCTACGGTTTTGAAGCCAAGGATGTGGAACGCCTGATCGAGAAGGTGCTTGGATTCATACAGGCAGGCGGAGTCTTTCAGCCGTTACCCGAAAATCGTGAAATGCTGCAGGTGGATCATGAGGGACAAAAACTGGTCTTTCAGCCTGGCGCGGTACGGCGGCTTGAAACCCAGGGCATGGAGCGCGCCTACCTGTTGTCATTGACGGTGAATCGCACCTATCAGCAATGGGCTTCCTTTTTTGTCCCTTTGAGGGGGAATATTCAAGTGCTGGAGGAACTGCCGATCTCGTTCACTGAGTTCATCATTCCCACGGGTGAAGCCGCCGCGCAGGGTGGGCAGGCCACGCAGAAACCGTTGGAAGACATCACCGAAGCGATGCAAAAGTACAGCGCCTTTGTTATTTTAGGCGAGCCAGGGGCGGGCAAGACTACCACGCAGCAGAAGATCGCTTTCGAGTCCGCGTTGAGTTTGTTGAAAAATGATGGGGGCAGAATCCCATTGTTTGTGAGACTCAGCCAGCAGGGTGGACATGACCCGTATGCCTTCCTCAAAACCGAATGGGAACGGCGCACGGGCATCCCTTTTGACCATGCGTTGCGGACGGGACAAATTTTGATCCTGGCGGACGGCATCAACGAAATTCCGCGCGCAAGGCGCAACGAACAATTGAAAGCGTGGATGATTTTCGAAGAGCAGTATCGCGGCATGAATCAGTTGATCTTCAGCGGGCGCGACAAGGATTACGACGACCAGCTCAACCTGCCGCGCGTGATGGTGGACTCGCTGGATGAGCCGCGCGTGAAGGATTTCCTGCGGCGACGCGAAGCCGAGGGACTGGCGGAACTACTGGACGACCCCACTTCGAAGCTGGGCGACATGGCACGCAACCCTCTCAATCTGTTCGTGCTGGTACAGGTCTATTTACACGGTGGAAAGAACCTGCAATTGCTGGCAAACCGCGGCAGGCTGTTCCAATCATTTACGGGCGCGTTGATCCATCATGAACAGATCTGGAACCGTGACAATCTGAGCGAAGATTCGAAGGTGGATCTCTTTGCCAAACTGGCATACGATATGCAAAAGCAGGGCAGCGGCACAACGTTCGAGTTTGAGGCGGCGCAGAGTTCACTGCCTGCGTCAGTGATGGTGATGGGCGAGCCTGAACCCATAGACCCGATCGCCTTCTTCCGCTTCGGGCGCGGCGCCACGGTCTTCGACCCCGCCACTCTGCCAGACGTTCGTTTTTATCACCACTTGTTGCAGGAATATTTCGCGGCGCGTGAACTTCTGCGCCGCTTCCACATGGGTGAAGACCTTTCCGCGTTTTGGAAAGCGCCGCGTACTAAAGATGAAATGCCCAATGAAGACGTGGGGGAATGGGACCCGCTCCCCGAACCGCCTACCAAAGGCTGGGAGGTTACCACTATCCTCGCCTGCGGATTGAGCAACAGCCCCGCCAAACTCATCGAAGCCGTGCGCCTGCATAACCCCGCCTTGGCAGGACGCTGCCTGGATGAGGCAGGCATTCCCCCTCTCCCTGAGGGAGCCCCCTTCGGGGATGATAAGGGGCCGGGGGTGAGGGCGAAGGTTCGCTCCGAGCTGCTCTCTGACCTCTACAACCCTGCCATGCACCTGCGCACGCGCCTGCAGGCTGGCTTTGTGTTGGGCAAAATTGGCGACCCGCGCTTTCTCCCCTCTCCTGTTAGGAGAGGGGACGGGGGTGAGGTCGTAAATGTGATCGTGCCGCAGATGGTGAATGTGCCGGCCGGAAAATATCTGATCGGCAGTAAAAAGGGTGAAGAAGATTCTTTCGACAGCGAATACCCACAACATACCGTTGACCTGCAAGCCTTTTCCATCGGCAAATGGAGTGTGACCAATGCCGAGTATGCCTGCTTTATGGAAGCGGGCGGGTATGAAAATGAAAACTATTGGCAGGGCGACCTGGCGAAACGCTGGCTGGAAGGCGAAGATGTCAGTGGAGGACAGTTCAAGTCTTACATTGATGTTTGGAACACGCTGCAGACATTTGATGATGTTCGAAAAACTCTGGAACAGTCTGCAAACTATACTCCCGATCAAATTGACTTTTATGAATTCATCGCGAAAATGACCGAGGATGAATTGAAAGAGTATCTCGGAAAAAACCTTTCGCAAAAGTCACGATCACAACCCGCTTACTGGGAAAACCGCGAGCGAAACAATCCTTCGCAACCTGTGGTGGGCATCACCTGGTTTGAAGCACGGGCTTATTGTGCCTGGCTCTCAGAAGGTACAGGCAAGCAATACCGCCTGCCGAGCGAGGCGGAATGGGAAGCCGCCGCACGAGGTTTGCCGGAAAAACCGTTGTTCGGAAAAATGACCGCGCGCAGGTATCCCTGGGGCGATGATTGGGACAAGGAAAAAGCCAATAGCATCGAGGGACGCGTGATGAAACCATCTCCGGTGGGCGCCTACACTGCCGCAGGCGCTGTGGGTCCTTTTGGCGCGGAAGATCAGTCCGGCAATGTTTATGATTGGACCAGTAGCTTATACCTGCCTTATCCGTATGATGAAGGCAAAAGTGAGGTGAACGACTCGGCTGCGGAACGCGTGGCTCGCGGCGGCTCCTGGTACGACGATCGTGGGTTCGTCCGCTGTGCGAATCGGAACAGGTTCATGCCCGATTTCTTCCTCGACGTTATCGGGTTTCGATTAGTTTCCCCTGGCTTTGATCATATTTCTGGTTTCTGATTTCTGGGTTCTGGTTTCTGCATTGCTGAATTCTGAAAAGATAAGGATAGCCAGGCAGGATGATCTGTAAAAAGAAGCCCGCTCTCTCGCCGAAGGCGAGTCGCTCAAAAATTTTCGCGCTTTTGCCTGAGCATTCACCAGGAGGCTGATTGAAAACACACAAACATCTATATTCTCAAATCATATCCTTTGATAACCTGTATCTCGCCTTCAAAGCCGCACGCAAGGGCAAACGTTCCCGCCCGGATATCGCCGAGTTCGAGTTCAACCTGGAAGAGAACCTGCTCGGTCTGCAGAAGGAATTACAGGAGGAAACCTACCGGCCCGGAGACTATCGCAATTTTCAGATCTACGATCCCAAGCCGCGCCTGATCTCTGCCGCGCCGTTCCGTGACCGGGTCGCGCACCATGCCCTGTGCCGTGTGATCGAGCCGCTCTTCGACCACCGCTTCATATTTGACACCTATGCCTGCCGCAAAGGAAAAGGCACCCATGCCGCCATTGACCGCGCCCAGGCATTCAGTGCCCGCTACCCATACGTGCTGAAATGCGACATTGAACATTTCTTCCCGCGCATGCATCACGAAGTTCTGTATCAGCAGTTCACGCGCGTGCTTGCCGACCGCCAGGCATTGCACCTGTGCAAATTGATCCTGGATAGTGGCAGGGAGATCCACATGGATGTTGAGCCTGCGTACTTTGCAGGTGATGATCTCTTTGACGCAATACGTCCACGCGGACTACCCATCGGCAACCTGACGAGCCAGTTCTGGGCAAATGTTTATCTCAACCCGCTCGATCACTTCATCAAGCGTGAACTGAAGTGCCCGGCGTATGTAAGGTATGTGGATGACTTTCTGCTTTTTTCGGAGCACAAAGAAGATTTACATGCCTGGCGGTTGGAAGTCATCCAGTTCTTGTCCACCCTGAGATTGACCCTGCACGAAGATGAAGCGCAGGTCTTCCCAACGAAAACAGGAATCCCATTTTTAGGCTGGCGCGTCTACCCGGACCATCTCCGCCTCAGACGGCGCAACGGCGTTGCCTTTCAGAGACGGTTTGCTGAAATGAGGCGTAAATATCAACGCGGTGAGATCACCCGTGAACGTATGGAAGCAGGCCTGCAGGGCTGGATCGCCCACGTCCAGCACGGCCAGACCTGGGGACTGCGCCGTTCCCTGCTGGGTGGCACCGTCCCGAAGGTTTCTTGATGGTTCGCTCATCAAACATTCCAACCTTCGGGACGTTTTGTTTTGAAGGAGACTTATGAAACAATCCCCTATCTTTTCCAGGACCTATGACCTGGTCGCCTGGCTGATCCCGCTGACGGTCAAATTTCCACGCAGCCAGCGGTTTGTGATGGCGGCGGCCCTGCAGCGCGAAGCGATCCACTTCCAGGAGCTGCTTATCGAAGCCGTGCACCGCAGGGAAAAATCCGATCTGCTTGCCTCTGCCGACGCCGAGCTGGATAAGGTGCGAACCCATTTGCGAATGTGCCTGGAAATGGGGTTGATCCAATCCGGTCAATATGAACATGCCGCCCGAATGATGACCGAGATTGGCAGGCTGCTCGGCGGCTGGATGAAGACGCTGCAAACATGAGACAACCGTCCCGAAGGCTTTTTCGCTATCACCTGCTTGCAGGTCCAAACCTTCGGGACGTTCTTGTTCGGGGCTCGATGGATGAGCGGCGGCTCCTGGAACAACAATCATAGGAACGTCCGCTGTGCGAATCGGAACAGGAACATACCCGATAACTTCAACAACAATATCGGGTTTCGATTAGTTTCCCATGACTCGTATCCCTTTGCCGGCAAAGTCCACTCTCAAAAAGATGGACGAGGCAAAACGATCAGAGCCAGCGCCGTCGGTCCCCGGTTTTCCCTGTTTCTCCCTCTCCTTTTAGGGGAGGGCGGGGTGGGGTCAGCCAAATATCAACCCGAGCCTGCCTCCTCTGGTACCGTCAAGTTAAGATACACTTGAACGAGAACGTTGATGCAGGTTCACCTTTCGAAGATCCCGCACGTTCATGACGGGATGGAGACGCCATGCCGAAAAAGCCCACACAGGTCAATGATCTGAACGTTGCGCGCGACTTCATCGGGGGCGATCAATATACTTACTTCATCACACAGGTCGGCGCCTATATCCCTGACCCGGACCTGGCTCAGCTGCGCCGGGATTACCTCGCACACCTCGAGCGCAGTCATCGTGCTTTGGATTTCAAGGGCATCCCGCAGCTGCGCAGCCTGACCAGTGAACTGCTGCTCGATGAAGTGTACGTACCCTTGCTGGCGCGTCCTGACCTGCCGCAA
This sequence comes from Chloroflexota bacterium, assembly GCA_039932795.1. Lineage (GTDB taxonomy): Bacteria > Chloroflexota > Anaerolineae > Anaerolineales > Villigracilaceae > Defluviilinea. Next base: position 7,015 of record JBDTPH010000015.1, on the reverse strand, counting down.
GAGGGTGAGACCTGGGATCGCCGCGTGGCTGGCAGACGGTTGGAGAAAAATGCCATTCCCGAGGCAGCCATGCAGGAGTTGGGGCGCGGCATGAAAGCTTCTGCTCCCGTGCAGATCGAAGAAGCGCTCAGCGAGAAAACGCGTGTGGTGGTGTTGGGAGATCCCGGCTCTGGCAAAAGCACAATGATGAAATATCTGGCGCTGCGCCTGGCAAAGGACGACAATGCCCCCCTGCCCATCCTGCTGCCGTTGAATGCGTATGCGCGCGCTCTGGGTCAGAAGGATATCAACCTGCAGGTGTATCTCCATGAATACTTTGCGGCGCGTGCTGAGGGCGTGGCTTCACTGACGCCGTTGTTCGAGGAAGCCATCCAAAGCGGCAAAGCTGTGATCCTATTGGATGGTCTGGATGAAGTGCAGGAGGGTCGCGCTGCGCTGGTTCAAAAAGTGGAAGCCTTCGCGCAGGATGCCGTTGCACGTGGATGCCGTGTGCTCGTCACCAGCCGCATCGTTGGCTATCGAGACGCTTCACTCTCCGCCAAGAATTGGTCGCTGTACACGCTGCTGGATTTCACGCCCGAGGCGATCGAGTCCTTTGCGGCGAAGTGGTGCCTGGCATTTGAAAAAAGTACTTTGGGCGATACACCCGAAGCCAGGAAAGCGGCAGAAGCCGAAAGGGAGAGTCTGCTCGGGGCGATCGAGGCGAATCCGGGCGTGGGGCGACTTGCTTCCAATCCATTGCTGCTGACCATACTCGCACTGATCAAGCGCCAGGGCGTGGAGCTGCCCAGGAGCCGCATCAAGTTGTATGACCGTTATCTCGAAACCCTGATCGAAGCCTGGAACCGTGCCAGTGCACTCGATAAAAGCGCCGGGCGCGTTTCGATGAATTATGAAAACACCCTGGAAGTGCTCGGTCCACTGGCATTGCGCGTGCGGCAGGAAAATCCCACCGCGGGGTTGGTAGGTGCGCGGCAGCTCATAGACTGGCTGGCGGAATACTATATGGGACCGCAATGGGGAGAAAAGCCGGGACCCGCACGCGCCAAGGCGCGCGAGTTTTTGGAAAGCGTGCGCATGTACTCCAACCTGCTGGTGGAGCGTGGCGAAGGGCAGTATGGTTTCATCCACCTGACCTTTGAAGAGGCGCTTGCGGCGTATGGTTTGGTGAGTGAGGGGCAGATCGAGCGCAGCAAAACGCTGGCGCATATTCAGGAGCACCTGACCGATCCTGCCTGGCGCGAGACCATTTTGTTGAGCGTGGGTGTGGCAGGTTTGATCAACCGCCAACCCCTGGCGGCAGGTGAGATCGCGCGTGCCATGCTGAACATGAATTGCAGTGATGAACAAATGGGATATAACATTCTATTGGCAGGCGCTTGTTTGGAAGATGTGGGGGAGAGCGGGCTGGGGAAAGTCGCCGCGAACGAGATACAGAACGCACTTTTCGATGCGATGCAGAACCGGTCCCTGCCTCCCGCCGTACAGCGCGACGCAGGCTTCTCACTGGCGCGCACAGACTGGACTCTCAAGGATCTGGATGAGTGGGTGAATATTCCTGGCGGTGATTTCCTGTATGGCGATGAGAAGAAGCTGATGAAAATGGAACAGGCTTTTGTCATCCAGAAATATCCCGTAACCAATTTGCAGTTCAAAAGCTTCATGGATGATGGTGGCTATGGGCGCGAAGAGTTGTGGAGCAGGGATGGCTGGGCGTGGAGGATCGGCACATACGACACAAAGGAAACTGATAAAGATATAAAACAATATTTGGAAAGACGCCCCACTGAGAAACGACATGAACCGTACTACTGGCGTGATACTAAATGGAACAACCCGCTTGCACCGGTGGCAGGTGTGACCTGGTTCGAGGCCGAGGCGTATGCCAACTGGCTTGCGAAGCAGCTCGGGCGCACAGTACGCCTGCCTACAGAATACGAATGGGAACGGGCCGCACGCGGTACGCAGGGTCGTGAGTATGCGTGGGGTGATGAGTTTGGCAGGAACAAAGCGAATTGTGCAGCATTTTGGAAACAAGACGACAATGCAGATTTTGCATTCGACATCGATGAAGCAGGAACAAGTATCGTAGGACAATTCAATAATGGCAGCACACCGGATGGAATAAGTGACATTTCGGGAAATGTTTGGGAATGGACGAATTCATGGTATGAAAAAGAACAGATCAAGCGCGTCCTCCGCGGCGGCTCCTGGAACCTCAATCTTTGGAACGTCCGCTGTGCGAATCGGAGCAGGCTCGTTCCCGGTTTCTTCGACTTCAATCTCGGGTTTCGATTAGTTTCCCCTGGCTCTGACGTGTCCCCGAAGCGTAGCGAAGGGGATATTCCTGGTTTCTGATTTCTGGGTTCTGGTTTCTGCTCTTCTGAACTCTGAAAACATTGGGATAGCAGGGTGTGATTATCTGTAAAAAGATTCCGGTTCTCCCGCCGAAGGCGGGTCGCCTCAAAATTTTCTTCATATTCTGACCATCTGCAATCCACCCAGCTGGTGATGGAGTGATCACAGCATGCTACTTTGCCTGGCAACTTTTGTGTTTGGCATATTCTTTTATGGATGAACGACCCTTAGCTTCAAATGCTTTTCATACCCATCAAAATCACCATCATTATGCAGGAGATCATGTTCGTTTTCAATACAATATGTGGCGATCAGGCTATCGATTGTCTTGCGCACGGTGATCCCTTTGCGTCTTAGCAGGCGATAGTTTCGTGCGCTTTGCAATGCCAGTTCAGGGTTGACCATTTCCACCTGAATATACTTGCTCAATGCCCGGCGGGCTTCCTCAAAATCGGAATCATCGCGAAACCCCTTCAAAACTTCTGCCAGGATCAAATCACCGACCAGGATCGGCGTCCTCTCCACAATTTGGTCCAGGTAATCTGTTTGCAGATTTTCCAGGCCGTTGAAATAATCGATCCAGACTGTGGAATCAACAACAAGCATGTTTACCTTGATGTAAAGCGCGAAAGACGTTGTTCATGAAGGTCCCCCTGCCATTTCAATTTACCACGCAAGTTGCGTACTTCTGTCTGCTCGCGTAATAAGATCAGTGTGCGCAAAGCTTCGTGCACAACTTCGCGCTTGGTTTTGATTCCTGTTAATTTCTGGGCACGTTCGATAAGTTTATCATCCAAGACTATGTTCGTTCGCATGTCTGACTCCTGTCTATGTGTATAACTATAAGTATTTATGTGTATTATACAATAGAATATGCGCTTTGGTGTTTTCAATTTACTCAGCGCCGCCTGAATATTTTTTCTGGTGGGAGGGTTGGCAAGGAATTCTCCGGTCGTTCCCGCTTATAGCTGTACATACAAATGCTCAGGCTGGCTACAAACTGTTATCCAGCGGGCTGCCTCTCATGTGCGCCGTGTGAATATCCTCATCGGTTTGTGCCAGGTAACCCTGCAGAATCTGCAGGCAGGAAGGCCATGTAGTGACAGTTACATCAAGTTATCTCAGAGCAAGATATTACAATTCCTTACTTTAATCACCTGGTAATTTTTACAAAAGTATCGTTAAGTGCGTGTGGCAATTTCGGTCGTACAACCAGTGATAATTCCGGATGCTTTATGTTCCAACAAACGCCAATAAGCTACTTTACAGTATCATACTTTAAAGTATAATAATTGCAAAAAGGAGTTGACCTATGGCTCTTGAATTCTACGGGCGGAAGGGTGAAATGGACGTACTGGATAGACTCTGGAAATCACCCAGGGAGGAATTCCTGATCTTGTATGGACGCCGAAGGGTTGGCAAAACAGCCTTGCTCGCTGAATGGATCCGGCGAACAGGCAATCGCGCTCTCTATTGGGTCGCATCCCCCACCTCGGCTGCCGCACAATTGCGCTCCTTCTCTCAATCCATTTACAACTTTGGGAACCCGGGCTCACCGGCCCCGGACGGCTTTACTTACATTAGTTGGGAACAAGCATTCCAGCAAGTCGCTCGACTGGCAAAAGATGAACGGATGGCGTTGTTCATCGATGAGTTCACCTATCTGCTGGAAGTGGATCCCGGAATTGCCGGATTGCTTCAGAACGTATGGGATCACGTTTTGAAGCAATCCAGTATTTTCTTATGCCTCTCAGGTTCCCACTTGGGAATGATGAAACGGGAGTTCTTTTCTTATCAGGCACCGCTGTATGGCAGGGCATCTGCGCAGATTCATCTTCAGCCTTTCTATTTTGGGGCGACACATGGATTCTTCCCAAAGTACTCGGCGGTTGACCGGGTTGCCCTCTATTCCATTTTTGGAGGCGTACCGGCCTATTGGGAACGGTTGGATTCATCAAAGTCGATTTCCTGGAATATCAAGCAACATCTGCTGACTTCCAACAATTTACTCCAGTCGGAACCGAGACTGCTTTTACAGGATTTCATTTCCGACCCGCACAATTACCTCTCCATTCTGGGTGCAATTGCGAACGGGGCGCATGTCCCCAGGGATATTGCCGTTATCACAGGCCTGCCAGGTGGTCATGTGTCAAAATATCTTGGAGTGTTGATCGAGACTGGCTTTGTCGAGAGACGAGTACCGGTCACAGATACTCGTCCTTCCCGCACGGGGCGTTATCACATTACAGACCCCTACTTGCGTTTCTACTTCCGCTTCCTATCCGATCGACAGGATCAACTGGCTCTGGGAGCACAGGACATTGCCCTGGCAGAAATCAACCGCCACATGATTGACTTTATCGGCAGGTACACCTGGGAGGAACTCTGCCGGGAGTGGGTTCTGCGGGCCGGCGCGCTGGATGCACTTCCCATGATGTCAGATCATGTCGGCAGCGCCTGGAATTCAAAGGCGCAAGTGGATGTGGTCGGGGTCAATTCAATGGAGAAGAAACTCGTTCTCGGTGAATGTAAGTGGACGCTTTCCAGCAACGAGCGCAAGGTGATGGCTGAGCTTGTCGTGGAGAAGGCTGCGAAGATAATTCCGTCAAACGGAAAATGGAAAGTCTATTTCTTGGGCTTTTCACGCAGCGGCTGGACATCGGGAGCACAGGCCTATCAGAAAGAGATTAACCAACGGCCAGTCCAAGGGGAAAACTGGGTATCAACTGGAATGCGTTTGATTACGCTGGATGAATTGGATCATGACATGGCACAATGGACGAACTGAATTGTCGGGAATTTACCCGGGGGAAGTAACACAAGCCTCTTCCATTGAGACATTGATCATCAGTAATATTCATGGTTATTGTGATGGACTCGAATCCATCTTTGCAAGCCTGTTGTCCTCATTGAATATTGCGTTTGGGACCCTAAACCTTCTGGGGATTTCCTGCCAGCTTCCTAATACCCCGTCCTGATTACCTTACAGAATGGTTTTGGGACGCAGAAAAACGCTGATTTTCGCTGATTCAAAAAGGGAAATCTGCGATTTCAGCGTGAATCAGCGTCCTGATTTTGAAAGTGTAAGTTAATCAATACCCCGTCTTAATAGTTTGTGCAAATTGCTTTGTACAATTGCACTCATGTTGTGAACAAAATGAGTGCAATTGTACAGGTAATGTTTTATTATATTTGGATGAACTTCTTATGCATATTCCAGCCTGCCTTATAGGTTGCCATCCACCGGGCTACCTCGCATATGGGCAATCTGGACATCCTGGTCTGTTTGAGCCAGGTAGCGGCGGATCAGATCAGCTGTGAGTTGTGAGATTTGAGTCACTGCTTGGCCCTCACAGAAATCCGAGAAATATTTCAGCTTCTTCTTATAGAACTTTACGGTCTCATCTGCAAAGCCCTGAGACTTGCGGTCGGTGAGGAAAGAAGCGATCAAAATGGGCAAATAATCGGTCTGAGAAAGTACGTTAATCCCCTGGTCCTGGCGCTTTTGTGTAAGCATGAAAATCTCCTTTTTTGAGACCCCCATATATAGCAAAAGGCGGCCTCAACTGGGTTGAGACCACCATATACAGAAGGACGTTCACGTCCATGATGAGTGCCGAGGGGGAGATTTGGACTCCCGACCAAGGGCTTATGAGTCCCCTGCTCTACCACTGAGCTACCTCGGCATGGTTCACGACAGCCCCGCTGGCTTTTGGCAGGGGAGCGCCGCAAATATTACTATGGGAGCATATGTTTGTCAACACACTGACCCCTGGTGATTACCCACATCTTTGCGTTGCCTAATTCGGCGGGCTGAAGCCCTGCCTCAGCTCGTGAAAGTCGGATAAATCCGACTGGTTGCGCCAGCCCGGAGGGCTTCCATGTACTGAGCAGGTGGCTTTAGCCCCGCGATTCCGAGTTGTGGGTAATCAACACACTGACCCCGGAAAGGTGTGGGATATAATCCAGAACATGAAGATCCTGGTTCTCAACAATGATTTAATGGAGCGCACGACCATACAGCAGGTACTACAATCCGAGGGTCATGAGATCATCGCAGCTGGGAACAGTGATACCGCCATGCAGCTCCTGCGGGAGGGGGGAATTCGTTTTGTGATCGCAGACCGCGCCTCCACAGACATCGAAGAAAAACAGTTTATCCAGCATGTGCGCGACCCACAGCCCCCCTACTATATTTACATCCTTTTGATCACTCCCGAAATACACGACGCTGAACTCATCGCGCCCCATGGCGGCGCAGATGATTACCTGGGCAGACCGATCATTCCCAGTGAGTTGAAGGTACGCGTGCAGATTGGTAAACGGATCATCGATCTGGGAGATCGTCTCGTCCAGGCCTGGGAGACGCTCGAAAACACTGCCATGTTCGACGAGCTGACGACTGTCCTGAACTACAAAGCCTTCCTGACGCTGGCCCGCGGGGAACTGGAACGTGCCCGCCGTGGACAATCGCCGCTCAGCCTGATCGCGCTGGATATCGATAATTTAGCGTCCATCAACGAGCAGTTTGGCGAAGCGATCGGCGATGATGTGTTGACAGTCGTCGCACGGGGCATCCGTGAGAAAAGCCGCCCCTATGATGGCGTGGGCCGCTATGAAGACGATACATTCCTGGTCATCCTGCCGGGTGTGATCG
>JBDTPH010000014.1:0-31051 GCA_039932795.1 Chloroflexota bacterium | reverse complement strand
AAGCGGTGACATTATACCCGCTGGCAGGAAGAAACGTCAACTTGAGGTAGCCAGCTAACAGCGCCGTCCCCGGCGCTGTGGACGGCGGCTCCAGCCTACATACCATTGAGGTCTCATGCACGAAATCGTCGTCAACCTGCACATGCATACCCGCTATTCGGACGGAAGCGGCACCCACAAGGATATCGCCCATGCCGCCATCCGGACCGGGCTGGATGCTGTTATCGTGACGGATCATAATGTACTCGTCAAAGGCGTGGAGGGATACTACCGCGTCGGGCGCAGCCGCGTCCTGCTCCTGGTCGGACAGGAGGTCCACGACCAGGACCGTGACCCGCAAAAAAATCACCTGCTCATCTTCAACGCCAACCGCGACCTGTCCCATCTGGCAGACGACCCGCAAACGCTGATTAACGGAGTCAACGACACGGGCGGACTCTCGTTCATTGCCCATCCTCGTGACCCTGAGGCGCGCGCCTTCAAGGAAACGGATATCTCCTGGGAAGCATGGGATGTCCGTAATTACACGGGCATCGAACTCTGGAATGGACTCAGCGAACTAAAGACCGTTGTACCCACGAAATTGCACGGGGCGTTTTACGCCTTCTTCCCGCGTTTCATCGGTCATCATCCGATCCTTGAAGTGCTTCAGCGCTGGGACAATCTGCTCGCGGATGGAGAGCGCGTCGTCGCGATCGGCGGCTCGGACGCGCACGCCCTGGATATGCAAATGGGACCCATCCATCGCGTCATCTTCCCATATGATTTCCACTTCCGCACCGTGAACACACATGTATTCATCTCCGAACCGTTGACGGGTGACCTGCCCACCGACAGGAAAATGATCTATGAGGCTCTTGGCGCCGGGCGTTGTTTTATTGGCTACGACCTGCCCGCATCCACGCGTGGTTTCGTCTTCAAGGCCAGGGGACTCGAACAATCCGCGATCATGGGAGACGTGATCTCAGCCAAAGGCGGCGTAACATTGCAGGCGCACCTGCCCAAACCTGCCGACATCCGTCTGATCAAAGATGGGAAAGTGATCGGCATCTGGAAAAATGCCTATGCCTGTGCATACACTGCCACAGAATCGGGCGCCTACCGTGTGGAAGCATGGAAAAGTTACCTCGGGTTCAAGCGCGGCTGGATCTACAGCAATCCGATCTATGTACGATAACCCTGCTTTGAGCGCCGGGGACCCCGCTTAATTTTCATTTCCATCGCCGCAGACGGCGGCGGGAGCAATCATGTCATTCCCCTACAATCGCATCGTCGTTATCGGCGCGACCAGTTCAGGCAAATCGACGCTGGCAGAAAAACTTGCTACAGGATTCGGACTCAGCTTCATCGAATTGGACGCGTTGCATTGGGAACCCAACTGGCAGGAAGCACCGCACCAGGTCTTCCGCACCCACGTGGAAACTGCAATAAAGGCTGAAAAATGGATCGTTGCAGGGAATTACCGCATCGTGCGCGATCTGATCTGGCCAAAGGCGGAAGCGGTCATCTGGCTGGATTATCCGTTTATGACAGTCTTGTGGCAGCTCACGCGTCGCACCTTCACCCGCTGGTGGACTCAGGAACTACTCTGGGGTACAAACCGCGAACCGCTGATGAAACATTTCAAAGTCTGGTCACAGGATTCACTCTTTCATTGGCTGTTCAAAACATACTGGAGCAGGAAGCGTGAATTCCCGGCGTTACTCTCCCAGCCGGAATTCCAGCACTTGAAATTGATACGGTTCAAGCATCCGGGAGAAACGAGTGAATGGTTGGAAAAACTTCCCAAAGGCATATAATGCGTATATAGTTTGTTATACAGCAACGCGATGTATGACTACTAGGACGGTTCTTTGTAGAATTAGCGATTGACGGTAGACAAACGAGTGGTTATACTGCTAGAAACAGAAAGGTATAACCGATGGCAAATACAGTGAAAACCGCTATTTCAATTCAGAAATCCTTGTTTGAGCAGGCTGAAAGCCTGGCGCAAGAATTGAATGTGTCCCGAAGCGAATTGTTTGGGCTGGCAATTGAAACATTCGTCAAAAATCATCAAAATCAGACGTTGTTGCAGGAAATTAACAATGCCTATTCTGACGAGCAAGATGCCAGTGATAAAGTTCGTCTCTCCAAAATGCGCAAGCATCACCGAAAAATTGTGAGGAACGAGTGGTAATTAATCAAGGGGATGTTTACTGGATCGAGCTGGAGGAGCCAACAGGTTCCGAGCCAGGGTATAGCCACCCTCACGTTGTCGTTCAAAATAACGTTTTCAATGCCAGCAGAATTAATACCGTGATTGTGTGTGCGTTAACTTCCAATATAAAACGAGCAGCCGCTCCTGGAAATGTGCTTCTTGAAAAAGGCGAAGCCAATCTGCCAAAACAAAGTGTGGTTTTAGTTTCTCAAATTTTTACAGTAGACAAGTCACTATTGGGAGAATTTATTGGTACATTAGTAGAGAGGCGGGTAAAGCAAATTATTGAAGGCATTTATTTGATGACTGAAATTCGCAATCTTGATTGAGAGCCGTGAAAATAATCATGCGCCTTGCATAATCTAAATAGCCCAACACAGCCCCCTTCGGGGACTGCCGCGGAGCGGCGTCCGCGACGTGCACCCGGTTTGCTATGAATTGCTTAGCAATTCAAAATCGTGCGTTTGGTGCAGTGCCGGTATGGGGCTGCGAAGAGTGCCGCCCGCAGGGACGGCGTGCACGTTTCAGGAAGTTTTCTCGGCTCAAGCCGGTTCCGTCAAAGCAATGCACCAATCAGGAGCGTGGTCACACCTAACAGAAGCCTCAGCTCAATTCTCCGAGAGACGAAAGAGACGGTATGACATTCCTAACTTGATTCTTTACGAACTGGAGTCTATGGTCCAGGTTTGATGCGGGTGGTGGAAATATCGAATACCAATGGTTCGGAAGTATCAATGCAACTGGTTCCGTTTGTCACGATGAAATAGGAGTTCGGATCGGGGTTCCACGCCCAAAGGGTATAACAGCCTTCCACCAGGTCATTAATGACAATAGATTGCTGTGGATCGATCGTATAGCTGCGATAGCCGCATTCACCTTGCGGTCCGCTTTGATTGAGATAAACAGTGACCGAAAGCGCCGCCTTGGTTGAATTGTTGAGACGGATCCTGACAGGCTCACCCGGCAGCGATTCTGGTAGGACTTTATCTATACATGGATCGCCACCGCCGGAATTGCCCTCGGGAGCCGAGGAAGGCAATGGAAGTAGAGTAATGGTTGGAACAGGTGTATCCGTAAATATGGCCGTTGGCGGGGGAGGAGTGGCGGTCGGGATGGCGGCCTGGGTCTCCGCGATCATCGTGAAGGCTGCCGCAACGACCGTGACCTGGATATCAGCCGCGTTGACTGTTGTAGATGGAGCCTGTGTACCACGTGCACCACACGCACTGATGATCAGCGTTATCGTGAGGTACAGGGCGAGGATGGAAAAACGTTTCATGCAACATCTCCTTAGCGCTTCAGCTGGTTTTGAAGAGTACGATGGTTCTGGCCAAAGCCATTGATCACCGAAACCCTCTAATCATACATCGAAACCGTGAGAATCGATTCCATGATCTGCATGAATTGCCGGTCGGGAGCAGTTTTGTCAGCTACGCGATCTGGCTTGGCGAGGGTCTTCGAGAAGCACCCCGCCAAGAAGGTTTTAACTACGGCGTGAAAACCTCCACCAGAGCAATCCACCCATCACAATCGTAGTCACACCTAAGGTAAGACTCAGTTCAAATCCCCACGGGCGCTGTGTGCCGGTAACAAATCGTGTCCTGACGAGGCGCTTTGCGTCGTCCGCTTTCTTATCTCAACGCTGTAAATGAAAGCAATCACTCCACTGACTCGATGAGAAAGTGACAGTCAGCTTTGGTTTACGCATTTCATACTTTGGCTTATTTATAGCTTTCCGAAAGCCACACCTTTGTAGTCCCAACCGCAGGCGGTTACTGCCTCCTGGATCGGTTTCTTGATCTCGTTGGTATTGAAGCGGTACTTGTAGACCACGCCGGGCCTCAGCTCTTCCGTAAAGGCATACGCTGCGCCAAACTCCACAGAGGCCATTTGTCCCTGGAATTTGGAAGCTGCGATCGAAAGCGATGGCACGCCCGCACGCCATTCCACGCTATATTCCTCGTCCTTGGCGCGCACTTGATGTTTGTCCACATCGAACTTCATATAGATACGGAAGACCTTGGTGATATTTGCCTTTGAAAAAAGTTCGTACCATTTTGCGTCCACGATCTTCCACTCAGCGATCAGGTCCACATTTTGAGACGCGCCGTCAAGAATTTGATAGGGGGCGGTGTCACGGTTCAGTTCGAGTATACGCTGCCGGACCATATCCACAGAAAGTGCCGGGGTGTTTTTATCAGATTTCCTGCCAAAGCCAAAGAGTCCCATTTGATTTTACCTTTCAAGGTTTGGGGTAGAGGTTGTATTCATCATTATACGGCGAATCGCTTCGCGAACCATCTGCGGTCTTTGCGTGGCAAAACCTTGCTCCGTTCACTTTTGCCAGCCAATCGGAAGCAATTTCCAACTGTCCACCGTCTTCTTTCTTCTTTCTACTTCCATGCAACAGACCAAATCACTCGCGGGTATGACCATTTTTCCTTTTGCTTGATTTTACAGCGAAAACAAAAGGCTTAATCTACAACGGATGAGGCGCTTTGCATCGTCCGCTTTCTGTTTGAGATCGTCAATCGAACCTGGGGCCTGAGTTATTCTGCGGCGATTCGCGCCCCGCAATAACAAGAAGAAAAGCATCTCCAGGCTGAGGTACTCGAGTGTTATTGTCATTTTAAGTCATCCGGAGTAAGATTTGGATCATACATTTTTGACTCAATGAGTTCATTTTTAGGGAGTAATTATCATGAATGTTTCTGAGAACATGTGCCTCGTATGTAAGACGAAGAACGAACTCGAAGCCATTGTTTGTGGACACTGTGGCGCTACGCTGGACAATCCTTCCATCGACCCGGGCTACAAAACTAAAACGACCGACATGCAGGCACCGACTCCAGAGATGATCAGAGACTGGTCCTTGAAAGAAGCAAAAGAGGCAGTGGTTCCGGAGAGTGGGATCTCCTTCTACGTCGATGGGCACTCCATGGCTGCTTATATCGATCCCAAAGGAGAATTTGTCGTGGGTCGCAGGGTCGGGACGACTTCAGAGAGCCTGCTTGATCTTGCTCCATTCGGGGGATATAGTCTGGGACTATCCAGACGGCACGTGATCATCCGGCGGACACGAGATGGATACGAGGTGCTTGACCTGGGCAGTGTCAATGGCACCTGGCTGAATGAAGAAAGACTGGTTCCTCATACACCGTATCCATTGCCAGGCAGATCCCATTTGCGTCTCGGTCGCATGCGAGTATTTGTGCTCTATCGTCCCTTTGCAGAAACCACATAGAGGCGACAGACGTCCTGCCTCGATCATCGTTGCATCCATGAAGGTTACACTCACAGTGATCGAGAAGAGAGATTTTCTCGAACAGCAATTTCAACCCTCGCTGCAGGCTTTTGCTGCCCAACGTACCGAATTACTGGCGGTGTTGACTCCATTGGCACCAGAAGCCTGGTCCCGTACGGCGACGGTGACGGGGGCGGGAAGGCCACGCGAACGAACTGTGCACACATATGCCCAGTGGCTGGCAAACCATGAACGATCACATTTCAAGCAGATGGAACGCATCCTCAACGCGCTGCGCATGTAGAGATGACTACCTCTTCAGCAGGCGGCCGAACAAACACGCCTTTGGGAACTGCCGCGTAGCGGCGTGCGCGATGTGCACCCCTGCCTCCCCAAATACGACATTGCAAAATTAGATCGAAACCAGAATTCTAGATTACATTTGGTCGTGGGGGTATTGCATATATTCTGGATCAAGTCACAGAGTCCGTTAAACAAAAGACAAGAGATTTATAGAACGTTAATTCTATTCTAGTATTGACCTGCTACAATCCGTTCCATGTTAAAGCCTATTTCACGAATACTCCACTCTTTGCTTTTACTCATTTTTATAGGCACATGGGGCAGTGTTGTGTATTACATCAAGGCTGCACCCAATGCACCCAGCCTACCTCCTGCGGCCCGCGCAACGCTACCTACACCCGTTCCAAGCCCCTCTGGCACAGCGGAAACACTACCAGATACGGACTGGTCCCTGCTGCAGCCCGGGCTCGAGCGGCGCGTGATCCAGATCTTCGATGACCAGAACCAACACGTCGAGTCAGTCCATATATGGCGTCTCGATCAAAATTACTTCCGACTGGATGTTGCTTATGACGAAACACCCAAGTCCCTGCAGACCTGGCAAAAAGAGACAAGTGCCACCCTGGTTGTTAATGGCGGGTACTATAGCGTGGAAAACGAGCTATATTTTCCGAATGGGCTCACCATTGTCAATGGAGAGGCCTTTGGAAGCAGTTTTAGGGGGTACGGCGGGATGCTGGCGATCGATCGATCCAGGGCAGAAATAAGGTGGCTTGTCCAGAAACCCTACAATTCTGATGAAGCGCTGCAAGCGGCGTTACAGTCATTTCCCATCCTGGTCCAACCGGGCGGCAAACTCGGCTTCGGTGCGGAAAGGGAAAATAATGTGAGCGCACGGCGCACTGCGATTGGACAGGATACAGATGGCCGAATCGTTTTCATTGTGGCCCCGCAAGGGCGTTTTACATTGCACCAGTTCAGTGCCTATTTGACGGAATCGGATCTCAACCTGGATATTGCCATCAACCTGGATGGAGGAGGTTCCACCGGTGTCCTGGTGGCAAACCCTTATGAAATCATTGCCCCGACCCGGCCGCTGCCATTCGTCATCCTGGTCCATGCCCGATAACTTCTGTCCACTAACGGGTGTCATCCAATCCAGGTCGTGGCAAGGGCGGCAGCTGCTTTGGCGACTCCGGAGGTCCCATCCTGATTGGAGACACCGTGTTGGGTGTCAACTCATATGTCGCCAAAGGAGGAGATGCTCCACCTCCTCAACCGATTGGAAATAGGTCTTCAGCCACTCCCTGCTTTTGAAGTCATTGATTTCAACATGGATTCCGCTTCCGTCCCAATCCTTGATTACGTTCTACCGTTTGCGTGAAAATCTCAACCAGACCAATCCACCGATCACAATCGTAGTCAGGCCTAGAATAAGACTGAGGCCAAATCCACGCGGGGCCTCTGTCTCAGTGACAGGCGGGGGTCCCACTGGCGGTGATGGGGTGATGGATGGACTTGGAGAGGGTGTACTCGGAATGGGGCTGGGCGTCTGCGTTGCGGTTGCCGTGGCAGGCGGGGTCACGAGAAGGAGCAATTTTTGCTCCGGGCGGATGACGGAGGTGCCATTCAGTCCATTCCAGGTCATCAGATCCGCAAGTGGAAGCTCGTACAGGCCTGCAATCCACGAGAGCGTTTCGCCGCTGTGGACTGTATGGTAGTAATTACCATCCGCCTCAGGGGTAAGCTTTTGGATGATGGTCAGGGTGGGGCTGGGGGTGATGTTGCCCGGGGAGATCATAAGTTTTTGCCCGATTTGCAGGGGCCAATCCGCCTGGAGTCCATTCAACGCCAGTATGCGATCGATGGGGACACGATAGGCTTCAGAAATGGTGATCAACGCCTGATACGCCTGCACTTCATGGATGATCCTGCCATCCGCATCCGGGGCCGCGGGCACGATCATGCCAATGGGAGTCGGTGTGGCATAGCCTTCCGTGTTTTTGCCCGGGATGAATAAGCGCTGCCCGGCTCGCAGCGGTATCGTGCGGGTCAGGTTGTTCCAGACCTCCAGGTCATGGATGGTGATCTGGTAGGCAATTGCGATCGACCAGAAGGACTGACCCGCCTGGACCTGATGAAAGATCTTGCCTTCGGCATCTGGTGTGGCGATCTTTACCGGTATGATCAATTGTGGTATGGGATTTGGAACAGCACCCGGTTGTAAAGTGCCTCCGGGTGACGAGGGTGACGAACTGCCGCACTGCTGTCCGGAAACATAGGCAGCCTGCAGGATGTAATAGGTCCGTCCATCTGATGTTTGAGATGCACCCGCTCCTACATGGCAATACGCCGCTGTGACCGCCGGGCGCATGTGGTCCGGGTCAGCCCAGGCAGCCATGATCTCATCGATACCCATGCCTCCATGGCTCACTGCGAAGTTTTCCGTTGCCCAGACTGTGCCGCCAATGCCATATCCGGCGGCAGCGATTCGACCGCGCACATCGCCAATGTGCCAGGACATATTATTGGCTGCCATCGTCGCCGCCGTGTTTTGGGCAACCGCATTAACAATGGGGTCCTCGATCAGAGCCGGGAGCCCATACGAAACGCGCAAGGTATTCATTGCCAGGATCAACTCGTAGGCGCTGACCTGGTCCGATGGGGCAGGGTGGATCTCCTCCGCCCACACAGCTTGTGGACGATGGAATGCTCCGATTCCGAACACGAGGAGCATAAAACAGCGAAGGAAATGTTGGAAACGCATCCGCTAATTATAATTCCTTCTCTTTTCATACTTTCAAATAGGACATATTGTAGTCTATTTATTGTGACATATATCACTAACCAGAAATGAAAGTATTTCATAGCGCCCAGAAAAAGAAGAACGGTGGCGGTTCATGGAAAAATGAGCGTGCATCGGTGAGCAAAAAGAACACAACGAAACGCAAAAGCAACAAGTATCGCCCCTCATCAGAAAGCAGCAAGTGTCCTGAAGCGGGAAGCGCTGAACGCTATTGGCGTGCCGGGTACACCCGCAAGGATCGAACAAATGTTCAGGGGCACTACGTTAATTAGTCAACGGGAAAGTGAGACCGCAGCCTCTCCAGGTTCAACGAGCTCCAGACGGATTTGAGGAGGCATGATCGAGGGGTAGGGGGTAAAATGAAAGCGGATTCCGACGCTGCTGCAAAAAGATTCCAAATTGTGCGAAGGAGGTTTGTTGCCATGAACGATAGTGAACTCCGTCAAATGCTCGAAGATCTGCACAGAAGGATCGAAGCTATGGATGAAGTTGACGAAAAAGGACGGGAACTCCTCAGTCACCTGAGCGTGGACATCCGCAACCTTCTGGAGCGGACGGGTCACGAGGAACGATTACGCGGCAGCTCGTGGGAGGTTGGCCGCCTGGAAGAGTCGATTCGGCATTTTGAGGTGACCCACCCGACACTCACGTCAGCCCTTTCCCACTTGCTGAATACATTAAGTAACGCCGGGATTTGAGGACATAAAAACGAGCCTCGCCCCTGGAAACTCCACGCAAGGCACCGCCAAAGATGTGACCACGTACATAGAAGAGTCTCCTGCCGAGAGGCCGGAAACTCTTACTCGATTACGCGATCTGTGCCGCGCCCTACTGACAGACTTCGAAGAGACCATGGACTACGGCGGACCGTGCTACTCACGGGGCGGTGGCGTGGAAGTAGGCTTTGCCAGCCAGAAGCATTTCATTGGCCTGTATATCCTCCGCACGGATGTGATGAACGCGCACAAACACATTAGTTTCGGAAAAGGTGCTATTCGCTATTCGAGGCCTGAGAGGATCGATTTTGCCGTGGTGGAAAAGATGTTGCGCGCAACACAGGAGTCAACCGGGCCGATTTGTTGAACATAGTGTCGCCCTCCAGCTGGACCGTCTCACCCCCCATTTATTGAAGATTTGAATCATGCGAAGAATTAGTTCTGACAATGGAATAGTCACACACAATGATGGGCAGGTTGATCCTGCCCATTTTTGCGTTTAAGGGTCGAGCGGTACTGACGAAACTTATACATGCCTGATGGGAAGGTGTAAAGTAGCTTTGCTGCGCTGATAAACATGGTTTGATATAACTCAAGTTAATTACAAAAGCCCATATCTCATATGAGGAGTTGGTTGCCCCATGACAACACACCGGTTTCACTGCTGAGCTGGTACAATTCTGTTTAGTGGGAAATATATATGGAACTTCAGAGACCCCATGCCAAACATTGTTTCCCCATCACAATCCAAAGTTCGCTCCTTCATTCCGCCCTGGCCTGGCAATGGATGGGGTATCGTTGGAACGCTCGCGATCCTCTACACAGTCATAAACATTGTCTGGACTTACTTTCATTGGGGTGGTCTACAATACGTTTCGCTGATCACGAATTTGCTCTCCATGTCCCCTGCTCTGCTGGCAGCGCTACCAGCTTGGTATGCAGCACACGTGTTGGATGCATTCCTACAGGTGGTTGGCGTGAAGGCGCACTCCCCTACTCCTGGAAATGATAAACAATTGACATTCGCTGCTTCAACGCGGCTTTTGTGAGAAAATAATGCGTACATCAAATTGTTCCAACATCCATCAAAATAATTTCATTGCCGCATGAATATTATCGAGAGGCAACCTTGATCCTGGACGTACGGACGATGGGTATATTCTCGGCAGTAACGCCATTCATTCTTGGCTTTATCATGTTGATCTACTGGCGGGAAAGGAAAGTATATGGGGGATTTGGACGTTGGGTGCTGGCAAACTTTTGTCTTGGCGCAGGCTACCTGTTGGGTGCCTTACGTGGCTTCATCCCAGATTCTACATCGGTCATGCTCGGCAACGCAATCGTTGTGTACTGTGTAGTCCTGCTCTATGAAGGCATCGAACAGTTTTACAATCGTCCAGCATGTAGCCGGCTGAACTATTTGATCTTCGGCGGTTATCTTCTCGCACAGTTTCATCTTACATATCTCGATCCGAATATCAATGTGCGCGTTGGCCTGACCTCATTGGTGGTCTCTTTTCTTATCTTCCGTTCCGCGCTAAAACTGTTCCAGGGAGGCATCCCGGAATTGAGAAAGACTTCCCGCTCGGCGGGATTTCTCTTTCTGGGCACTGCCCTGCTCCCATTCGTCCGCGCAATTGTGGCTCTGTTACAGCCTGCGCAGATCGATTTTTTTAGAGATCCGATCAACTCGTGGTTTTCCATTGTTTTTATTATTTCCATGATCGCCTGGACGTTTTATTTTTTCTTCCTTAACAGCGCCCGCCTCGAACTGGAGCTTGAAACTGCACGCGCCAAACTGGATGTGATCGCCAGGACTGATTCACTCACCAATTTATATAATCGCCGTCATTTCGATGAACATGCAGAAATGGAATTCAAGCGCGCCAAACGGTATGGGTATACGCTTTCTTTTCTGATACTGGATGTGGACAATTTTAAATCAATCAATGACAGCAACGGTCATGGTGTTGGCGATGTGGTCCTGTTATCTCTTGCACAGGTTTTACGATCGGAAGTGCGTCCTTTTGACTTGCTTGCCCGTTTCGGAGGGGACGAATTCGTGATCATGCTCGTGGATACGGATCAGGAACAGGCTTATGCCATAGCAGAGCGCATCCGCAAAATGGTCGAGCAAACCCCGCTGGTCTTCGACTTCCATACCTTGAAGGTGTGCGTGTCGGTGGGTATCACGTCCACTGATCCCGCGGATTCGGAGCTGGGATCCGTCTTGAAACGCGGAGATGAGGCGTTATATCGTGCCAAACAGGCGGGGCGAAATTGTGTGGTGATTGCCTGACCTTATAATGGAGCTCGAGTATCCATGATCTTTAATAAGGAGTATTCCGTGAGACATCCTACCTTTGTTTTATTGATCCTGAACCTTGCTGTAAGCGCCTGCCAGCCTGCGATGACGACCACGGCCCCTACTACGCCGGAGCCTGTTTCTGTTACCCAGGCAGAGACTGTAGCCTCAGCCTCGCCGTCCGAGACGCCCTCACCGACAGCCACTGCCACATCCGCGCCCACACTGATGCCAGCCGGGCTGATCCACGTGGATACACTGGAGCAGGAAGTCTATCCATTCGTGGAAAATGGAAAGTGTTCGCTTGCGGAAGCCATCTTTGCGGCAAATTCTGGCCAGCCAAAAGACAGTTGTGAAGCAGGCGTACCCGGCGAATCAGTCATCGAGCTGATGCCGGGAGAGTATCTCTTTACACAACGGGACCAGACCCCGCCGCAGGAAGATTGGGTCGCCAGCACCGCTGACGTGGGTGATGCGCTGCCCTTGGTCATCCATTCACTCACCATCTCTGGCAAGGCCGCAACCCTGATCCGCGAGGAGACGGCGGAGCCATTCCGATTCTTCGAAGTGATGTTCGGCACGTTGAGCCTCGAGGACGTGACGCTGCAAAATGGAGACGTGGGCGAGGATGATTGGGGCGGCGGTATTTATGCCTTTAACGCATCCCTGGACCTGAAGCGCGTCCGCATCGTCAATAACCGAGCCGATAACGGTGGTGGCCTCTACCTGACTTTTGGCGCGTTATACGCTCAGGACAGTGAATTCATTGAGAACCATGCCGCATTTGGGGGAGGCGGTGCAGATCTCGATTCATCCACATCCACTTTTATCAATACGACATTCACCGGAAACACAACTGAATCACAGGGCGGTGCAATACGCGCGGAATCGACAACGTTGGTCATTGAGGACAGCCTGTTCCTCCAAAATGCGAGCAGCACAAGCCGCGGCGGCGCGCTCTACCTGGAGCACGTGAATGTCTCGGTGCTGCGCGGACAGTTCTACCAGAACCACGCCGACTATCATGGCGGCGCGATCTACATCAATAACCCGGTCACAAATGGGACGATGGATGAGGAGGGCAACCCCGTTGACCAGCTGGACGAAAGCCCCACATACATTCAAATGGCGACCATGATCCCCGGCTATGCTGCCACACTGGAGGCACATCCCAGCGGCGTATTCCAGGATTTTCATGAGGACATCCAGGTGCATGATTCCTGTTTTGCCAATAACACCACGAACTTCTCTGGTGACCCAAACTGGACAGCCGCCATGTCTGCCCTGAACGCCAACGCCGAAGATAACTATTGGGGTGACCCCAGCGGCCCCTCGGGGATGGGAGCCGGTACAGGCGACAACATCGGCAAACGGATCGTCTTTGAGCCCTTCCATACCACGCGCCCCGAATACTGTGACCTGACTCTCTCGGAGCAGAAATAGGGGAAATAAAAGTGAAATAAAAAAGGGACAGCTTCGCAATTTTGCGAAGCTGTCCCTTTGTCTCCATGTCGATGCGAATCTTCGAGAAGAACTCGACCTACTTGACCAGCAGTTTCCTGCAAGGAAACTTTAATTCTTAACTACGAATCAGCCCGCGGCACCCAGGCATTCAGCACCAGGGTGAATTCCCCGATCCTGCTGCCATCTGCGAAAACGGCGTAGCGGTCATAGTTGGCTTTGGATGTGGATGTTTTGGAAACGCTGATATTGTCATAGATCGGCGGAAGGATCACTTTTGAGTGGCTTCCACAATTCTCCAACTCTTCCACACAGACCAGGCCGCACTTCCCCTCCACATCCACGCGCTCCAGATGATATTGATAGCCTGAATAATTATCGTAGTGAAACCGCTGCGTGGCAATAAACTCAACTTTTTCGTTCGGGTCAAATAGGGTCATTTCTCGTAATCCTTTGCGATGGGAATTTCCATACTACTACAAAGGATTTTGGTGCCTAACCGAACTTTCCGCAATTGACAAAAGTCACCAATCGCCAAAGACGTTACGCCATGGACGTGGGGGCCCTCTGTGCGGACGCATCACTTCGCTCAACCATCGAGTGGATCTCCCCGTTGTGTTGGACTGGCTCGAGACCTTCGTCGATTAATTATTGGGACACATTGACCTGTAGGCGCGGACGGCTGTCCGCCTAGTAAAAAGTAACGAGCGACGATTTCGTCGCTCCTTTTGCAATTCCAGCCGCATCTCATGCCATTCTGCGCCGCTATGTCTGGATTTGGATAATCCCGCTATGTCTACTTTTGGACAACATACGAATAAAGAACGGATTGTCCCTGCTCTGATTGTATACCAGATGCAGTATTGCAACACCAGGCGTTCCATAACACGAATAGCCCTGCGCCGTTAAACAATTAACGAGCGCTTCCAGAATGCGACTCGACGTTCGCAACCGCCGAGTTTCGACCGGATGCGGCGAGGAAAAATAATCTGCTTTGGGGCGCGAATCTGATATTGAAAGAAGGAGAGTACTATGAAAAACCGTAACCATGTGCACGACCTTGAGGTTGGGGAAGAGACCCGAGCAACCAAACCTGTTCTGACCGGCTTGCTGGTCGGTGGCCTGATCGGTGCCGCGACGGCGCTGCTCTTTGCGCCGCGTTCTGGCGAAGAGACACGTGCCGAACTGCGTGGCAAGGCCATGGAAATCCGTGACCGCACCACCGAAACCGTAAAAGATACGGTCGAACAGGCCAAAGTGAAGGCCTATGAACTGAAAGACAATGTTGTAGAGAAGGCTGATGAACTCAGACACCGCGGGAAGCGCGTCGCGAACGAGCAGTTGGACCGTGCATCCGAAGTTGTTGAAGCCGGACGGAAAACGGTGCAGGACTACTAGGCAGCACCGTTAGTATCACACTTCAAAGTGATATTCGAAATGACCCTCTCCGATTGCAGGAGAGGGTCATTCGTTGGAAATCCCTGGAGGAGCAACCATGGCAAAACTTATCCCGGCTGCAGAACGAATCCTGCGCGCCCGCCAATTGATACAGGAAGCCCGCGAGTTTCCTGTGCCGGAAGGTTTGGGAAAGAATGAGCTCTCCTATATCGCGGGCGTCAAGGACTTGTTACGCCAGGCACGCGATCTGATAAAATTCATCCCGCAAACTGCCGGGGTCTCGGCTGAAATGAAGGCGCAGGTCAGGAAGATATTTGAAGAAGCGGAACAGGCCAACCGTGATATTCTATATGGATAAATTTCGAATCGCTTCCGTAGTTTTCCCACCCAAAAGTAACACCACGAAAACCCAGGCGGGCAGCCTTTCTCTGATTAAACAAAAACGGACGAGTCACCTCGTCCGTTTTTGTTAAGCGATTGAACTATTCTGTTTTATGCTCTGCGAACGGCTCGGAATATTAACAGAAGCACGATCGCACCAATGAACGCCGTGATGATGGTGCCGATAATGCCTCCACCAATTGCAATACCCAGCGCGCTGAACAGCCAGCCGCCCACAAACGCGCCAATGATACCGATGATGATTGCCGTACCCAGGCCTCCGCGGGTTCCGCCAACCATCGACTGGGCGAGAACACCAGCAATGGCGCCGATCACGATCCAAATTAAGATGGTTTCGAGTGTCATTTGATTGTTCCTTTCTCCTTCATTATCCAAAAAATTTTGGTTTTCAAGGCTCTCGCCACCCGTTAAGGGCAGTGGTGGACGTGCCTTTCCATGGCGTTGAAACACCAGTAGTCCAGTGTTCCTGCGGTGTATAACGATTAAATCCCCACTGTGCTACGAGCAGTTGGAACTATTTGTGAAGCGATGCATTAATCAGACAGCTTAATGATCTCGTGCACTGCATCATCATCTACATTTCGTGTACAATCTTTTTACCTCACCTTTAAGGAGTCGAATGCACAGCACTTTAGGGAACGCAATCGAAGTTTCCCATCTTCGCCGCACCTTTACCTCCAGTATCGGCGTGATCAGGCGGACTGCGAAAGAGATCGTTGCAGTGGATGATGTGTCTTTTGAGATTCGGGAAGGCGAGTTGTTCGGACTCCTGGGACCAAACGGCGCCGGCAAGACCACCACCACCAAGATGCTTACCACGCTTCTCATCCCAACGGCCGGGTCTGCCTCCGTTAAAGGGTTCGATGTCGTCGCCCGCGCGGATGAGGTCCGCAGGCGCATTGGATTCATCTTCGGTGGGGAGCGCGGTTTGTACTGGCGACTCTCCGGTATTGACAACCTTCGTTACTTCGCAAGCCTGTATAACGTTGCCCCCGATGTCACCAAAAAGCGGATCCCCTTTCTGCTCGAGATGGTCGGCTTGAATGGGCGAGGCGAGGAGAAAGTGCAGGGTTATTCGCGTGGCATGAAGCAGCGCTTGCATGTGGCGCGCACACTTTTACATAATCCCGATATCCTGTTCCTCGATGAACCCACACTCGGACTCGACCCGGTCGGCGCACGCGAGTTTCGTCAGGTCATCCTCGATCTGCAATCCGAGAAGAAGACCATCCTGCTGACCACACATTACATGTTCGAAGCGGATGCACTCTGTGACCGCATCGCCGTTATCAACCGCGGACTCATCATCGCCCTGGACACACCCACTGGACTCAAGTCTCACGTCAGTGACTTGAACGTGGTCGAAATGGAAACCTTTGGCGTTCCCGACCCTGTTCTTGAAAAGCTCCGCAACCTGCCATTCGTGGACGCATTATCCGTGCAGGACCTCGACCAGAAACAGATTTTGCTCGTTCAGACCCGCCGCGGGGCGGAGGCAGTGCCCGATATCATGGGTGCCATGGAAGGCCAGCGGGTGGGGCGTGTTCTGGTCCGGGAGCCAACGCTGGAGGATGCCTATGTCCGTTTGGTGGGAGGAGCCGCATGAATGCGAAGGTTCTGATCAAATATTGGCGCACAGTGATGACGGTTGCCGAGATGACCATGCGTCAGCAGTTGACGGATGGATTCATCATTTTCACCGTGCTCTTTCAGCCGATCATCATTGCCGTGCTTGCGTTGTGGATGCTCAAGGACAAGGGAGGCGACGCAGCCATGTTCGTTGTGGTGGGCAGTGGACTCACCGGGTTATGGTCGAGCCTGCTTTTTATCTCAGGCGGCAGCATCAATTCGGAACGCTGGTCTGGGACACTTGAATCCCTTGTGGCGCTTCCCACGCCTTTTGAGGTGATTGTCTTTGGAAAGAATCTTGCGAACGTGGTCCAATCACTGGTCTCGATGGTGGTCGGTTATTTCATCGCCGCGTTTGCTTTCGGTTACTCACTCAACATACAACAGCCGTTACTGTTCGGTGTCTCTCTTGTTCTGGCCGTGATCGCTTTCATTAGTTTTGGCCTGATCATCGCGCCCATCTTTGTCATGAACCCGGGCGTGCGTGCCTGGCAAAATGCGATGGAGTTCCCTGTGTATGTGCTGTGCGGATTCCTCTTCCCCATTGCGCTCCTGCCCGGCTGGACAACTCCTATCTCATGGCTGCTGCCGCCATATTGGGCCGCGGTCGCTCTGCATGGAACATCCACTGGCGGCGCACCTTTGAATCAGACTCTGATCACCTGGGGCATGATGCTGCTCTTCTCACTCCTTGATCTGCTGATCGCTTCACGTTTATTCAAGCTGATGCTCTACAAGGCCCGCGCCGACGCAACCCTTGGAATGGAATAAACTTCCTCACGCTTATCATCCTCGTAGGGGAGTGCAGAGTGACGTGCTCGTCGGCACGCAGCCGAAGCGCAAATCACCAGGCGCTACTCCAAAATTGTAAATATAAAATCGGAAATTTCTTATGCGTACTTTTACCGACAACCTCTGCCTTTTCTGGCAGGGCGCACTGCTCTCCTACATTGCCCTCTTCCACTGGATGCGCCCGATCCAATACATGGCGTCCAAGATCCTCATGCCCCTGGCGCAAATGTTCTTTTTCGTTTACCTGGGTACATTCGCCACAGGCGCGGGCAATGCTTCGTTCTACATCGTTGGCAACGCGCTGCAGATCGCGGCAGTCAGCGGCATCTACGGCATGACTATGTCCATTGGCGGTGACCGCGACAGTGGTACGCTCGCCTATATCTTCGGCACACCTGCGAATCGACTTGTCGTCTTCCTTGGGCGGGCGTTCATGAACATCATGGATGGCGCATTGGGAGTTGTCATCGCCTTCACCTGGGGCGTCATACTGATGGGGCTCGATCTTTCGAACACCAATATCCTTGTCCTCGCCCTGACGATCATGATCACCACGATCAGCACCTGCGGGCTTGGCTTGCTGCTTGGCTGTCTGGCGTTGATCACTGTCAATGTGATGTTTGTGAATAATTTTGTTTATTTCCTGCTGTTGATCTTTTCAGGTGCAAATGTTCGGCTCGATGAACTGCCCGCCTGGGTGCAGATGATCTCGTCTGCACTTCCGCTGACTCGCGGCATCAGCGCGGCGCGTCTGCTGGTACAGGGTGCGAGCCTCATGGATATCATGCCTCTGCTGCTGGGTGAGCTGGGCATTGGCATTCTCTACGGTATTCTTGGTTATCTTCTGTTCTCGGTCTTTGAGGTGGTCGCCAAACGCCGCGGCACTTTGGAAGTTTTCTAAACCCGGGCTCCAGCCGCCGTCCTCGGCGGCGAAACTGTTTGATAAAGCCACAGAATCATTTTGTACATTAAGGTAAACATCCCTCCAAACTCTGGAGGGATGTTTACCTTTTAATTTGAACTAAAAATCACTACGGTGTTGCCGGTGTATCTGTAGCTTCAGCAGGTGCAGAAGTATTCGTCGCAGCTGCACCGCTTGCGCCTCCGACCACGATCACAACATAGACCTCATCCCCAAAGAACTGTCCAGCTGCAGTGGACATACGCCAGTTGCCGCGCACAGTCCCCGCTGTGCCTGGAGCGGTCATTGGCACGGATACGTCATAGGTTGCACCAGATGCCACCGCAGCCGGCAGGGTGAACGTGGAAGCGCCCATGGCGTTCCCACCAGACAGTGCAAACTTGGATCCGGCCTCCCAGGCACATGAACCGGAGTTTTGAACTTTCCATGTCTTGGTGAACGATTCGCCCGGGTCCATCTGCGTATTATCAGGGATTGACACATCGCTGACATAGGTAAGACCATAACAGGATGATGTAGCTGCGACGCCACCTACCGGCGCACCAGGTGTTGTCGCGGTGCCGAACGGAACGCCGCCTGCGCTGGTTGCCAGCGCTCCGATGGTCGGCGCGGGTGTCGTGGCGACAGGCGTATTCGAGGGCGCGGCAAACGCGGTTTCGGTTAGAGCCGAGGAGAACGTCGCCACGGCAAAGGTCTGGATCTGATCTACACTCAAGACCGGTGTAGGCGTAGCTTCCGGTACGTTTGCCGCACAGGCGCTGATCAGCAAGGCTCCCAATATCATCAAAATTTGAACCCGCTTCATTAATCTTGTTTTAAGCATTCATACTCCTTTCAAGAAGAGGCGCTATTTTACCTGCAAATTGACCCAGTATTCATATACGAGTATCCCACAAATTTCCTACGCGCGTTTGACCAGCGGTTATAATCTTTTTCATGATTTATCTGGACTATTCAGCCACCACCCCCGTGGATTCGCGCGTGGTCGAGGCGATGACTCCCTTTTTCTCCGCTTCCTTCGGGAACCCCTCGTCTGTTCACCGTTATGGACAGATTGCCGAGGCTGCGATCGATTCTGCGCGCGAGCTGGTTGCCTCCATTCTGAAATGTATGCCCAATGAGATCATCTTCACCTCCTGCGGCTCTGAATCGGATAACCTTGCGTTGCGCGGCGCGGCCTATGCCATGCGTGAAAAGACAGGCGCCAACTGGATCCTTGCTTCGCGCACCGAACATCCTGCAGTTACAAATACGTTGAAGCATCTTGAAAAATATGAAGGCTTTCGGACCGAATGGCTGGATGTGGAAGAAAATGGAATGGTTACGCCGCAGATGGTTGCAAAAGCCATCTGCAAGGATACGGCGGTTGTTTCTGTAATGTATGCCAACAATGAGATCGGTACCATCAATCCCATCCAGGAGATCGCCGGGATTTGCCGTGCAAATAATATACTTTTCCATACCGATGCAGTCCAGGCAGCAGCCTATCTGCCTGTGAATGTCCAAACTCTGGACGTGAATATGATGTCGCTGGGCGCGCATAAGTTTTACGGTCCCAAAGGTATCGGCGTGTTATATGTCCGCAAGGGGACACCGCTCATCTCCCACCTGACCGGTGGGGGGCAGGAGTTCAACCTGCGGGCCGGGACTCAGAACGTCCCCTATATCGTCGGCTTTGCAGAAGCACTGCGTTTGACGAGTGATGAACGCCAACAGCGCGTCGCTCACGTCCAGCCGCTGCGCGACAGGATCATTGGAACTGTTCTTGAAATGATTCCCCATTCGCGTTTAACAGGAGACATGCATGCACGCCTTCCACACCATGCCAGTTTTGCGTTCAAGGATGTGGATGGAAATCTATTAATGACGCTCCTCGATGCGGCGGGATTTGCGTGCTCATCTGGCTCGGCTTGTAAAACAGGTAATCCCGAACCAAGCGAAGTCATGAATGCCATCGGCTTGTCTGCGGATTGGGGACTGGGATCCTTGCGCGTGACTCTGGGGAAAGATACTTCACCTGAGGATGTTGAGTTGTTTCTAACGGCTTTGCCTGAACTGATAGTGAAGTCCCGATCATTGAGCGCCGGCAAATAGAATGACGCGAACGTTCGTTGTTCATCCGTTTTTATTTGCCGTATACTCGGTCATTGGGGTTTATTCTCAAAATGCTTCGCAGGTGCCAATGGATTGGGCATGGCGGTCATTATCGATTGGATTCTTTTTGACCCTTGGTTTGTATTTTTTATTCCTTCGAATATTTAACGATGCCCAACGAGCCGGATTTGTAAGCACCTTATTTTTGATCTGGTTCTTTATGGGCCACTTGTATCGCTTGTTGTTGGAGTGGTCACCTTTCTGGCGAACAGCCGTTGGCGGATTGATCGCCCTGGTGGTCATTAGCATTCCCTTTGCAGGACTGGCAAGTGGATGGGTTTGGAAAAAAATCAGGAGCAAGAAAACAATAACCAATTTCTTGAACGTGACATCACTTTTACTGGTGGTTTTCCCTTTGATTACCATTGCCTCTATTCTTCCCAAGGAAAGCGCACAGATACAGGCGCTTCGAATACGACAGGCGCAAACGGACATTCCAGTGGCAACCTCAAGTGCTTCCAGGCCAGATATTTATGTGATTATTGTGGATGGCTATGGGCGTGCGGACTTTTTGCAGAATATATATGGTTATGACAACTCGGAATTCATCGGTTTTCTGAAGGATAAAGGGTTCTATGTGGCGGATCGCTCAACGCCCAATTATCCGCAGACCGAACTGTCCCTTTCTTCATTGTTGAATTTCCGGTATCTGGATGAATACGTTGAGGGTTTTGGGGATGCGAGCGGGCGTGGTCCCTTGCGGGAATTGCTGCAACATACCGCTGTCAGGAGTTTTCTAAAGGATCAGGGATATCAATTTGTGGCCCTGCCCAGCGCGGCACTATTTGCTCAGATGCGGGATGCAGATATCTATGTTGGTCTTTCGTCCAGCGATATCAACGAGTTCGAGGGATTGCTTCTATCATCCTCGCTGGTCGGAGTTGTGGCAGAGGCCTGGGGAGTAAATCTTCCGCTGCAAAGTTATGAAACGCACCGGCAATATATACTCTTTTCTCTGGACAAGTTGAAGGAGGTTCCAGAGATGGCGGGGCCGAAATTTGTGTTTGCCCATATCCTGTCCCCTCATCCACCGTTCATCTTTGACAGGGATGGGAGCTTTATTACACCCGATTACCCCTATAGTTCGTGGGATGCATCCTTGTTTCCAGGGGCAAAAGACCAATACATCACCGGATATACCGATCAAATGACATTTATTAATCAGAAATTGCGGGATGTTGTTAATTCTATTCTGAATAACTCTGTTGTACCTCCCGTAATCATTCTTCAGGGTGATCACGGGCCCGGTGCTTATTATGATATGTTGGAGCTTAATGATTCGTGTCTAGCGGAAAGATATTCAATTTTGAATGCCTATTACTTTCCTGATGGAGATTATCAATTAATGTATCCCGAAATTACACCGGTCAATTCGTTTCGCGTGATTCTAGATGCCTATTTCGGAACGGACCTGGATCTCCTTGATGACAAAAATTATTTTGCCAGCTGGTTGTCACCATACGAATTTACAGATGTCACCTCTAGGGTCGATTTGACCTGCAACCTATCTGCTGTACAATCACCTTAGTATTCAGGAATTAATACTCATGACTAAAGTCGTCGTCGCCATGTCTGGAGGAGTGGACTCCTCCGTTGCTGCCGCCTTGCTCAAAGAGCAGGGGTATGAGGTTATCGGTATGATGCTGCGCCTGTGGAGCGAACCCGGCAAGGAGGAATCCAATCGCTGCTGCACACCTGATTCGATGGCACAGGCGCGGCGTGTCGCGGCAAAACTGGATATTCCGTTCTATGTCGTGGATGCCAAGGATGTTTTTCAGAGTACCGTCGTGCAATATTTCCTCAATGGATATGCGCGCGGCGAGACGCCGAATCCCTGCCTGATCTGCAATCGTCAGATCCGCTGGACCTTTTTGCTTGATCATGCTCTGGCGCTCGGCGCGGACTTCATGGCAACGGGGCATTATGTTCGGAAAATCAACGATGACGGTGGAAAGATAAAGTTGTTGCGGGCAGTGGATAGGAACAAGGATCAATCCTATGTTTTGCATGTCCTCACGCAGGATAAACTTGAGAGAGCTCTATTTCCAGTCGGTGATTATCCCAAGCCGCAGATTCGTCAGATCGCCGAGAAATACGGTTTGCCAACCGCATCGCGCAAAGACTCGCAGGATCTGTGCTTCCTTGCAGGAGAGGACTATCGCAACTTCCTGCAGCGCAACGCGGCCGAAATGTTGAAGCCCGGCGCCATCGTCACGCGCGATGGAAAAGCCCTGGGCGAACACAGTGGAATCGCCAATTACACCATCGGGCAGCGCAAGGGGCTCGGCGTTGCATCGGCTGTCCCGTTATATGTACTTGGAAAGAATGCACTGACAAATACGCTGGTCGTGGGAACGCAGGATGAACTTGGCTCAAGTGAATTAACCGCACGTGATGTCAACTGGGCGGATGGGGAAGCGCCGCTTGAATCCTTCCGCGCCGAGGTCAAGATTCGCTATACAGCGAGGGAAGCCTGGGCCTGGGTCACGCCAATACACGGCGGACAGGCAAAGGTCCAGTTCGATGCTCCGCAACGCGATATTACAGCCGGGCAGGCAGCGGTCTTCTATCAGGGTGATCTCATGCTGGGCGGCGGTATTATCGTCTAGGCTCTGCGTGTAGGCACGAAGAAATGCGGGATAAAACTCTACTTACCCCTGGTCATGAAAGATAGCTCACAATGACTCTTCCGTCTCTATTATTCGCCTTGCTGATTGCGTTGCTGTACGGTGCAAGCTATCATTTGATACGTGGGGGAGGTTTTTGGCGCCTGCTTTTATATCTTGGTCTGGGTCTGTTCGGCTTCGTGATGGGACATCTGGTGGGCCTGTGGCGAGGATGGGTCTGGATCCCGCTCGGACAGATCAACCTTGGGGTTTCCACATTCGGAAGTATCCTCGTGCTGGTCCTTGGTGACTGGTTGACCCGTATCGATGTGCGCCAGGAAAGCAAGGTATAATTTTTCCCTATCCTACATCAGAGAGTATTGAATGGAACAAATTAAATTTCTTCTTGACCTGTTTTTGCACCTCGACGAATACATGGCGAATATCATTCGCCAATATGGTACATGGACATACGCCATACTTTTCGTTGTTATCTTTATGGAAACAGGTTTTGTTGTAACGCCTTTCCTGCCGGGTGATTCGTTGTTGTTTGCGGCCGGCACATTTGCCGCTCTGGGTGACTTGAACATCTGGTTGTTGATTGGTTTGTTGATGGTTGCCGCCATTGCGGGTGACACCGTCAATTATTGGATCGGGCATTACCTGGGTGATCGCGCCTACAACATCAAATGGATCAAGAAGGAGTATCTGGATCGCACGCATGCCTTCTTTGAAAAGCATGGCGGCAAGACGATCTTCCTCGCCCGCTTCGTTCCGATCGTGCGCACGTTTGCCCCATTTGTGGCAGGCATGGGGCGCATGTCCTATGGGTATTTCTTTTCTTATAACGTGTTTGGTGGAATTGTCTGGGTATTGAGCTTCACCCTGCTGGGTTACTTCTTCGGCAATCTTGAAATTGTGAAGAAAAATTTCGAAGTGGTCATTATTGCGATCATCTTTATTTCCGTCCTGCCCGCGGTGTGGGAGGCGTTGAAAGCACGCCGCGAGATGAAGCTGGAAAAAGCCAAGGCAGAGTAGACTCCTAAAAACAGGGCGGGTATTCCCGCCCTGTTTTTTTAACTAACGTGAATAATGTTTAAGCCAAATTTACTATTATGTCACCCTGAGGGAGCGGTTTTGCGCGACCGAAGGGTCTCGGACATGCCTTGGTAGAGATGCTTCGGGGCAGCCAACGCCCCTCAGCATGACATTTTATTCTTATCCATTATTGACGTTAACTATGAAGTGGCTGGCGATTCTCTTCACAATGTTCATCCTTCTGATCATCGTTGCAGCAGATGCCGGAGTTCTATCCCGCTATCTTGGTTTTCTCCATCATTTTCCCTTCGGCGACAAGGTGGGACATTTCATCCTGTATGGGATCCTGGCTTTGCTCATCAACCTGACCTTTTACCGTGCGTTTCCGGACCAAAGCCGAAAACTGCTCGCCGTTAAATGTGGCTTGATCCTCATCCTGTTGATCGGTCTCGAAGAATTCTCACAACAATATTTTGCCAGCCGCAGTTTCGATCTCGTTGACCTGAGCTTTAGTTATATGGGTGTGGTGTGCTTTTCATGGGTGGCTGTTAAAACAAAAAAGTAGGGCACGACATTCGCGCTTGGTGTGCGCGAGTGTCGTGCCCTACAAGATTCATTTCGGTTGTAAGACCAAATGCCCTTCCGTATTCTGGGTGACCGCCAGCTCACTCCACAACATCGGATAATATTCAAGGTTCGCCCATAGGGGCGCCATATCGATATAGTGTGGGTGATAGGCGTGACCAGATTGCCCTGTTGTGTGGACAGTGACCGAGTTATCAAAGTCACCCATATCCACGATCATACGCATGGAGGGGAGCCAGTTGGTTTCATACCCATCCTCGACAGACCATCCCGTTGCATTGACGATGGCATCGCCGCCGCCTGTAGGATATGGCCCGCGGTTGAACAGCGCTTCGATCAACCCAACGCCTGATTCGCCCAACGTGCCATTTCTAAACGTGGCAGCGTGCATTTCACCCCAATTCCAATTCGAAGGTTCTTTGCCAAAAATCCTTTCCAGTTCGGTAACACCCTGTTCGAAGGATTGCTTCATGATGTCGTCGCGCGTCTCCACCTGATTTGTCGTGGATACATCATCCCACCATGCACTGTTTTCATCCATGTGGCGCATGATCTCATTCCACCGCGAGCCGCCATCGGTCCAGTAGCGTTCCGGCAGCTCATCGTTGAATGTGTTTTGCAGGAGGTGGCGCCAGAAGGCGTTGAACACAGCCGCAGCAGCAGAGTCGGCGCGGTCCTGGTAATCCCACTTGGTAAGCAGGTCCATGGCAATTGCTGTATTCGGCAATGCTGCCTTGTAATCCATTGCGGTCAGGAGCGGAACGAAGATGGGACCATTCGCATCGAAAGAATCGCCCTGCATGGATTGAATATAGGCAATGTCAATTTTGCCCGGTGCACTTTTGATCATATCCACTATGCGTTGCGCGCGGAAGCCATAGTCCCAGTCGTTCGTGATGAAGTTTGGATAATCAACGGGCGCAACCCGGTTGTTGGCCGTGGCGATATAGCCTTCCTGCGGGTTGAATGAATACGGCAGATCTTCAAACGGGACGAAGCCTGTCCATTCGTATTCATCCGTCCAGCCAGGCACCGGGACCGAGCCATCGCCTTTTGCGCGGATCGGAATATCACCGGGCATCTGATAGGCAATATTGCCTTCCACATCTGCGAACAGAAGATTCTGTGCGGGGACATGGAAGTTGCGAGCCGCTTCACGGAATTCGTCCCAGTTCTGGGCCCTGTCAAATCCCCAGATCGCCCTGAACGGTGTGGATGGAGTCAGCGCCGTCCACTTGAGGGCAATAACATAATTTTCAGGCAGGTCGATCCCTGCGCGGTCTTTGAACGCCTCGAATTCTTCATCCTGCGGATCACCTTCGTTTTTCAACGGCCCATAGACTTCGGAGATGACCGGTCCATGGCGGGTTGATTTCACGGTAAATTCAACAGGATCACCACCCACAATATTGATCGTTTCAGCCCGGGTTTCAAAGTCCACCCACTGGCCGTTGACTTCATATTGATCGGGGTTTTCAGGATTTACTTTTTCAATGTACAGATCCATTACATCCGGGCCCGTATTGGTAAAGCCCCAGGCCACCCTGTCATTATGACCGATGACCACACCGGGCACGCCTGCAAAGGAAAAGCCTGTCACTTCATAAGGACACTCATCCGTTTTTGGCATGCAGTGCAAACCGACCTGATACCAGATGGATGGCATTTGAATTCCGAGATGCGGATCGTTCGAAAAGAGCGGCATTCCCGTTGTGGTGCGCGCGCCGGAAATCGCCCAGGAGTTGGAACCAATTCCATCGCCTTTGGGACCCAATACTTCATCCAGAAGAGCAACCTTATCCGCAAGAGGTTTAAGGTCAAAGGCCGAAAACTGAAGTTCTGATTGGGCTTGTGACGTTTGACCTTCGACCGTCGACGCGTTTTCCTCGATATTATTGACGATCACGGGATGATCTTCAGGATAGGCGGGGAATAATTGAGCGACCTGTTCTGGAGTCAGTGTTTTCAACAGGACGGCGCGCTCGATCTCTTCGCCCATGTTGCCGCGCAGATCCCATGCCATGGCTTTGCCCCATGTAAGACTGTTGATCGGAGTCCATTTGGCGATCTTGTAATCGGGGCTCAGCAAACCAAGCACAGCGTATTCAAGACTCAACGCGGTCGTGTCGTGATCCTGCAAATAGGCATTTACGCCTTCCGTGTAGGCATTGATGATCGATTTCGATTCTGCATCAAGTTCCTCATATTCCTTTTCTGCAGTGATGCGCCAGCCAAGGGTGCGAAGGAATGTATCGGTTTCGAGCTGTCCCTTGCCGAACATTTCTGAAAGCGTACCTGAACCGATATGCCGCCACGCATCCATCTGCCAGAAACGATCCTGGGCGTGGATATAACCCTGTGCAAAGAACAGATCATGCGCGGATGCTGCATAGATATTGGGGATGCCCATGCTGTCACGATAAATATCTACGGAGCCCTGCAGCCCAGCGAGTTGAATTTCCCCATCAATTTGCGGGAACGATTTCGGTGCAACAGTATCGGGTAGATGGCTTTTGAAATAATAGGTCCCACCCGCGGCTGCAACCAGCCCAAGCACTAGAATCGCGATCAACCCCCGCTTTAGAAAGACTCCAACTTTTTTCATTGATCCTCCAGCGAATTAGGAATGACAATATTATAGAACACGGGTTAATAAGCAAAGAGACGCTCACAAATGAACGCCTCTTCCATCTTTATGTCATTGCGAGAAGAAGTGTAGCGACGAAGCAATCTCCAATTCGATGAGATTGCTTCTCGAAGACTCGCAACGACATTTTTTACTTAATGTTCCCCAGCAAGCGCGGGAACCAGTACCAGAGCAGATCCGCCGCTGGTTTGCCGTGAATGGATGCAGACTTGTCCTGCAGGGCCACAGGCGGGAAGTAGCCGCGGCTGACAAATCCGCTGACCCACGAGCGCGCGTTGACCGCGTTGAACATGGCATCATAGATATCGAACTGTTGTTGGATATCCAGGTTGACCGTGCCCAGATCTGTATTCGGACGGTTGAGCGCGCTCCAATCGGAACAGCCGCCGCTGCCGTTTGGAATGCATCCGCTAGCCGAATACGTGGATGATGGATAGGACACAGCAATGATGAAAGGTTTGTTGACCTGTATTTGAACGGGCGCAACATTCTCATCGAGCAGGCGTCCCGCTTCGGCAAGCAGATCTGCCTTGTCGGGATTCGCCGAATCTGTCAGCTTGGCGTACCACAGGAGGTATACGCCATCGGTATCTGTCAATACGCTGACCGGTGGAACTACATTTGCTGTGGTGTAGGGTAGGGCAAATAGAACATTGCCGCGGAAATGCTGGCGTACTTCTGCGATGATATTCTTCCAGCGCGTCTCCGCGTCGGCTGGGACTCCGCTTGGGGTGCCATCTGCAAGCGTCCCTGAGGGTAGTGCCGGGGCGATCCAATCTCCGCCGATGATGATGGCCTGCGCGCCGGCCAGACTCGCCAGATCCGCATAGTGGACGGCGAAGGCGCGGTAGTGATTGAACCAGTTGTCCCACCAGCCTGAATCGCGCGGCGCGGACTTCCAGAAGTCATCTGCGTTGGTGGAAAAGCGCGGCTGCGGGAACAGCGCAACATTTAGATTGATGGCACGGGCCTGTGTGATCGAAGTAACTGTATCTGACCAGAACGGGTCTTTGCCTGGCTGCGAGGAAAAGATGAGAGGATTCGTACGCGAGTACGTCCATGTGGGCGTATCGATCACCCAGTTTGAACCAAGAGCCTGGATGTTTTGCAGGGCAGATGAATTGAAGGTAACGGCGCCTGGGTCGTAATAGGGTTGAAGCTCAATGCCCGCCAAGAAACCCGTCCCACGTGAGGGGATGTTCGCTGAAACCAGGGTCGGGGTCGCTGCCTTTTGCGGCCATGTCCATTCGTTGATGACATCGAATATATCCTGTGGGGCAAGGCTGGGCAGCACGGTATGTCCATGTGCAGTTTCGCCTGCAGTCTGGGCGTCGTCCGCCGAATTACATTGCGCATTGCGACAATAGCGGTAACTGAGCGACCCCACAATGTTCAGGGGACCATACAGCTTATAAGCCCATTGGTTGTTGCCTTTTGCCCACATGGGAAGGGGCTGTGTCCAGCCGTATGGATTGAATTGGATGTAGATCGCATCACCGGTAGGTGTATCCTGAGGCACAGTCACCTCGAACAGGATCGGTGCGTTGGGCCCCGCCTGCCATGATTGAACGGCATCTTCAACGGTCATGTTTTGCGAGGGGACGATCAAATGACGCGTCATGTATTGTCCGATGGATGTAAACTCTGCATTCCAAAAGCCGTCACCGAGCGTGTATTTATATTCAACGTGCGCGCCGACCGGCAGGAACAGCGAAACGGAATAGCGTCCATCAGGTAGTTGCGTAAGCACCGGCATGCGATCGGCAACCGTGCTCAACCCGCCATGCAGGTCTGAGTAGGTGTTGCCAAGCTGCAAAAGATTGCCAGCCAGTCGCAGCGGCACGCCTCGTTGCGTGGAATCAGGAACCGAAACCGTGAAGATAATATTCACCAGCGGCGCAGGTCTCATCTGGATCTGAACAGGTGTGCCCTGATTTTCAGCAACGGTTGCGCCCTGCTGGAAGGTTTGAAATGTGCCATCCAATGCATACGCAACAATGTTGTGATCTCCGCCCCGCAGGCCGATCAACTCAAAGCGCCCGGCAGAATCCGTCAGGGTCTGGACCCCGCCCGCGTTCACCATGATGCCAGGGATGGGCGCGCTGTTCTCTGCATTTGCAACTGTGCCAAAAATATTCCCCGACATCGTATTGACCGGTTTATCTGACCAACTGTTCACCGTATCCACAATTTGCGTGGGCCCGTTCACGTGAACCAGCCGGTAGCGGATGGACGCGTCTGTGTTGCTATCCTCGACGATCAGCGCTGCCCCGCGCCTGAGATAACGATATTTGATGATGGCATGATCGGGGATGGCAAGAGTGGCCGCGTACGTGATCGTATCCACGGCGGTCATTTGATAATCCACTGCATTGAGCGCGAGCCCTGTCACCTCATCCAGCACACTGAGGGCGAGCACTTCATTCGGCTGAAGCGCTTCCGGCAGGCGGACGGTGAACTTTACTTCGGCGCGCGGTGCGGGCGTGGGTGTGGGTCCGCTGGGGAGCGGAGTGGCAACTACACGCGGCGTTGTAGAAAAGGGCCACTCAATCAGCGTGATGGCACATGCCTGACTGCCAAGTGCCAGGATCACGATGAATACCAGGATGCGACGCGAAAAAAAGGAACGTAATTTCATATTCTCTCCTCAACGCTTCGTTTCGACCTTGCTCAACGAAGGCGTTCCAAGCCGATGCCTGATTCCGTTAAATGGATTCTTCCGCCTGTAGCATGTTTTTGCGTCGCCCGGCGTAGGCGATGTAACTCATGCCAATGCTGATGAAATACAACAACGACATGGGCAGCATGACCAGCCCCATGTTGACCGGATCAATGGTCGGCGTGACGGCTGCAGCGATGATCGCAATGACAACGATTGCCAGCCGCCATTGTTTCCTGAGCGCAGTAGGCTGTACGATCCCTATGGAGGTCAGCAGGTATATCACCAGTGGGAATTCAAAGAAGATGCCGATCCAGATCATCAAGCCGGTGATGAAACCAAAATATTCGCCCGCTGTCCAGTTTTGGGCAATGGCTGTGAAGCCGCCCAGGAATGGCAGCGCAGACGGTAATAGCACATAGAAGGTAAAAGCCATTCCACCCAGGAAAAGGATTGTTGCGAGTGGAATTCCAAACAGCGTATTCTTTTTCTCTTTGGCTCTCAAGCCCGGCGCGGCAAAAAGCCAGATCTCGAATGCGATATACGGAAGCATGAGGGCAATCCCGCTGGTGAGGGCCACGCGCATGAATACCCCGATCTCTTCGGTGACCTGGATGGCTTGCAGTTTTTCGAGCCCACCCACTGGACTGGAGAGATATTCCATCAAGGGCACCGTGAAATAAAACGAGATTCCTACTCCGATGGCCAGGCCAATAAGCATGCGAAAGAGGTGCATGCGCAGTTCTTCGATGTGGTCCCAGAAACCGGCACGTGCCTCGGGTTCAGACGCGAGCGTTGTAAATGTATCCAGGATGGGACGGTCTTCCACATCCATGTTGAGGAACTGCATGCTCTTTTGGATCAACCGAAGGGGGAGGCTGATAATGTTGAAGATCAGAACGAACGGAAAGGTAATGACCCGCCAGAGTGCCTTGAAGAATGTGTTCATTTTTGTTGTGTGTTGTCAGTCTCGCTGGGACTTTCGGCCGGCGGCTCAGGGGAAGTCTTTGGCTCGTTTGACGGAGGCACGCTGCGGCTGGGTCCAGAAACGGGCGGACGGGGGCGCGGTTCGATGTTGTTGCGGATGTCCCTTGTCACGTTCTGCAACTCCTCCATATTCGCTTCCCGCATGAGGTTGGTGGGCAGACTTCTGATTTCCTTGGAGGCGCGTTGCAGAGCCTTCC
>JBDTPH010000013.1:0-13333 GCA_039932795.1 Chloroflexota bacterium | reverse complement strand
TGCAGCATAGACTGTGTTATCGGCGTTGTTGCGCGCTTCGATCAGGTCCTTGCGCCTGCGATCTTCATCTGCATGCGCTTCTGCATCCTTGCGCATCTTCTCCACTTCGGTGTCCGAGAGACCGGAAGAAGCAGTGATCGTAATGTGCTGTGACCGTCCTGTCGCTTTGTCCTGTGCGGTGACTTTCAAAATGCCATTGGCATCGATATCGAATGTTACTTCAATTTGAGGAACACCGCGCGGCGACGGTGGAATCCCGTCCAAAACGAATTTGCCAAGCGACTTGTTATCTGCCGCCATGGGACGTTCACCCTGCAAGACGTGGATTTCCACCTGGGTCTGGCTGTCGCTCGCCGTGGAGAAGACCTGGCTGCGGCGGGTTGGGATAGTTGTATTGCGTTCGATCTGTGGTGTAGCAACACCACCCAGTGTTTCGATAGAAAGCGAAAGAGGAGACACGTCGAGCAGGAGAATGTCCTTCACTTCACCGCCCAACACGCCGCCCTGGATCGCCGCACCGATGGCAACCACTTCATCGGGATTTACACCCTTATGGGGTTCCTTGCCAAAAAATGCACGGACCCTGTCCTGCACAGCGGGCATACGCGTCATGCCGCCAACCATCACCACTTCGTTGATGTCACCCGCGGTCAAACCAGCATCAGACAACGCCTGTTTAAGGGGGGCAATCGTTCGGTCGACGAGATCCGCTGTGATCTGTTCGAGTTTCGCGCGGGTGAGAGTCATCACGAGATGTTTGGGCCCGCTTGCATCCGCAGTCAAATAGGGCAGGTTGATCTCGGTCTGCATCGTGGTGGAGAGTTCGATCTTGGCTTTTTCAGCAGCCTCCTTCAAACGCTGCAAGGACTGACGGTCGTTGTGCAGATCAATCCCGTTATCCTTCTTGAATTGCTCGATGAGGTAGTCCATGACACGGACGTCAAAATCATCGCCGCCAAGGAAAGTATCGCCACTCGTGGCGCGCACCTGGAAGACGCCGTCGCCCACATCAAGAATGGAAATATCAAACGTGCCGCCGCCAAGATCATACACGGCAATAATTTCATTTTTCTTCTTGTCAAGCCCATAGGCCAGGGAGGAAGCAGTCGGTTCGTTGATAATACGCAGCACTTCAAGGCCTGCGATCTTGCCTGCATCCTTTGTGGCGTTGCGTTGTGCGTCGTTGAAGTACGCGGGAACAGTAATGACCGCCTGCGTGATTGGTTCACCCAGATACGCTTCAGCATCGCGCTTTATCTTCGCCAGGATCATCGCTGAAACTTCAGGTGCGCTATATTCCTTTTCATCCAGGGTCACGCGCACATCGCCGTTTTCCGCACTGTTCACGGCGTAGGGCACGCGCTGGCGAGTACGCTCCACTTCCACATCGTCTGCTTTGCGTCCCATAAAACGTTTAACTGAGAAAATTGTGTTGTGAGGATTTGTAATCGCCTGGTTGCGCGCTACACGCCCGACCAGACGTTCATGATTCTTATTCACCGCAACGACGGAAGGCACAAGCCGTTCGCCTTCTGCAGAGGGAATAATCACAGGTTCGCCGCCCTGCATGACTGCCGCGACAGAGTTGGTCGTGCCGAGATCGATGCCAATAATTTTTGCCATGAAATGATTTCTCCTTTGATTGATATGTCATGGGGAGCGTTCCTTGCAAAGCAATCTCAACGCAAATAGGAGATTGCTTCCCGAAGGCTCGTAATGACATAAATTTGTTACTGCGCCACCCGTACGAGGGCCGGCCTGATTACACGTTCGCCCAGCATATATCCATTCTGCACGACGCCGATCACAAATCCGCTTTTCGCACCATCAGCAGCTTCATGCGAAATCGCTTCATGGAAATTGGGATCAAATTCCACGCCGACAGCTTCAATTCTTTTCAGGCCTTCACTCTCAAGGATATTTTGTAGTTTGCGAGCGATAAGCTCTATGCCATCTGCCCATGAACCTTCGCTGGGGCGGTTCTGGAGCGCCCGCTCCAGGTCATCGAGTGCAGGCAGGACTTTTTTGATGATGTCCCCTTTCATCGAAACATACATGAGCTCGTTATCGCGCTCAAGGCGTTTTTTGTAATTCTGAAATTCAGCCTGGGACCTTGCCCAGCCATCTTTGTATTCAGTGATCCTGGCTTGTGCCTCATTCAGCTGCCGTTTCAACGATTCAATCTCAACGACCAGCTGCTCAGCGTTTTCAGACACTTGACCCTGTTCCTGTTGGGACTCTGCCACTGCGTCGGCCTGATTGAGATCAGCATCTTCGGTGTGTTCGTGTTTCTTTTTTTCAGTCATACTCTCACTCTCGTTATTCGATATTCGAAAGTTGGGGTTTACAAACTCCGACTCTCGCTCATTCACCAACAATATTATCACTCACAAGATCACTCAATAATCGTGCCACAAAGCGGACCGTGGGGATCGTCCGCGCGTAGGACATACGCATCGGGCCCAACACACCCAGCATACCTGTTGCCATACCCGGGACACCGTAGCGTGCCAGCACGATCGAACACTGCCGCAATTCCTCCCACTCCCCTTCACCACCGATCAGTACCTGCAAACCACCGACGTTGCTGTTGATGGTTGTACGGGCCAGAAGGTCCTGCAACGTGGAGCGTTCTTCAAAGAGTTTTAGAGCGCGGCGCGCATCATCTGACTCAGCGAACTCAGGTTCAGATAATACATTGGTCAAGCCATCCGTATAGATCTCGCCCGAAACACTCTCGGATGTGCGGCGCATATCCTGGGTGATAATGGTCAGGATATCCTGGTCCAGTGAGTCAGCACGCGACGGGAGCGCCGCGATCGCGTCCACGGCCAGGCCAGCCAAAAGACCGTTGAGACGCGAGGCGGTCTGGCTGAGTCGCTCCTGCGAGACAGGTTCTGCCAGCGTCAGGATCTGCTGACTAAGCTCCCCTCCAGCCATCACAAGCACCATCAGCACCTGGCGTCCCTGTGTTGAGATCAACTCCACATGTTTGTATTTTGCCTTCTCTGTATGAGGTGCCGTCACAACAGAAACGCCCTGTGATTGATTTGCAAGGACAGACGCGGCCAGCGTCATCCAATGCTCAACACCGGGCCGCGCCTGATAGAACTGATGCGATATGGTAGCCTGAATGGAGGCTGGAAGCTCCGCCTGATTCATCATCTGGCTGACAAAATAGCGATATCCCTCCTCTGTGGGGACACGCCCTGCAGATGTGTGCGGCTGACGCAGGTAGCCCATCTCCGTCAAGGCTCCCATCTCATTGCGGATGGTGGCTGATGAAAGGCCAATGTTGTAATGCTCCGCCAGCCGCTTCGAGCCAACAGGCTGAGCGGATTCAATGTAATCACGTATGATCAATATGAGAAGGGTCTTCTGGCGTTCGGTAAGTTCGGTCATAATCTCACATAATTAGCACTCTCAAAGCGAGAGTGCCATTAAGTATCGAATAATAATAACATGTGCAAAAGAGGGACGTCAATAAGAATAACGTAAGAGATTAAAAAAATAGGCCGGCAGTTGGATAGCCGACCTTGTGAATTTCACGCTATGGAGTTTTTATTGGGTGCCATGCAGGGTCAAAATCAACTGCGGGGTCATTCGTGAGGCGGGTACGACTTCCCCCGGTGACGGTCATAAAGTAGATATCCCGATTGCCGTCATTAGCCATACCTTCAAATACCAGCCACAGGCCATCTGGTGAATATTCCACGTCCTGGATCGGTGTTGAGAAGTTCAAGCGCGTGGCGTTTCCCGCATCGGCATATTGGAGGCTCATCAGCCAGGGGCGCGACCCACTGCCACTGCGCTGGCTGAAAAGAATGATCCTTCCGTCCCTGGACCAGGCCGGCGCAAAATCCCACAAGGATTGACCGCTTCGCACCAGTTGAACATTGTCCTGCCCGAGATCGCTCATGGCCCAGACCTGATAGGTGCCAACGCGTTTTACCAGGTAGGCAATCTGCTTTCCGTCCGGGGACCAGGCAGGCTGGCTGTTTTGAATGTTCACATCAAGAGCGGTCAAGCGGGTGACCGCCAGCGAATCCATGGCAATCACGTAAATGTGCTTATTACCATCACGAATGGACGTGAAGGCAATACGTTTGCCATCGGGCGACCAGGCGGGCTCAAAATCTGCACCGGGCACATTCATCAATTGTCGGGTAGCGGTCCCATCCGCATTCATTACATACAAGCTTGAATCCGGGTAGACATTTTCAAGAAAATCGCCGCCACGACGGCACGGTGAAATAAATACCAACTGCGAACCATCAGGTGACCACGACGGCTGGCAGGCGCCGTTTTCATTTTCGGTCAGTTGAACAAGGTTGGTGCCATCCAGGTTGATCAGATAGATCTGAGGCACACCCGAACGGGTAGATGCAAATGCAATCTGGCCAGATCCACCGCCCAACAGCGTTGACTGAGGGATCGGCGTACTATCTGGCGTGGGTGTAGATTCCACAACAGGGGTCGATGTCTGTGTAGGAACCAGGGTACGAGTGGATGTGGGCTGTTCAACGGTAGCGGTAAATGCAAGAGTGGAAGGCGCTACTATCAGTACAGTGTGGGTGGGCAATGGCAGTGATGTAGGTGTATTTGTTGAGGAATCAAGGAAAGGGATCTGAATACTGTTAATGGGAACCAGCACGTTCTTTACTTGTGTTGGAACGAGATCAGGCCTGAAGCGGGCTGCACCCACAGTTGTCAATGCCAATAAAAACAAAATCAGCAGAACGGATGACAGGATACGACGTCCCTTCCGTTTTTTGCGCCCGTGTCTGAAGACTTGCGCTTCCTGTGCAGGGACAGGCTTTTTTCCATTGGAGTTCAGATGGTCAAGAGGTTGTGATTCTCTCTCGATAGCGTTTTGCTTCTGCTCCTCCAGGACGTTTTGAGACAGAGGTGGAAACACATAATCGCCCGGTAAACGCTGGGTCTTCGATTTGGAGCCAAGCAAACCGCGCTTGAAATCCTCTGCGTTTTGGAAACGGTCGGCGGGATCGATCCCCATTGCCTTTTCAATCGCCGCAGCCAGCCGGCGAGAAACCTTGCTGTTGCGCTTGCGCAAGGGTGTCAACTGTGTGTTTTCCATTGCACGTGCCAAACCATCTTCCGGGATGATGCCACTTAGCGCAGCGTACAGCGTCGCACCCAGCGAGTATACATCGGTGCGAGGATCCGTACGCGCGGTTCCGTACTGTTCAGGAGGCGAATACCCGGGTGTCATTGCGCGCGCACCCGTTGTCGTTGCCTGGCTGCCATGTAAAACTTTCGCGAGACCAAAGTCCACTAAGAAGATATGACCGTCAGGTGTGATCTTAACATTGCCTGGTTTAAGATCGCGATGCAAAATGGGAGGCTTGCGAGTGTGCAAATATGTAAGAGCGTCACACATTGCCGCCCCCATGAGTATGGCCTCATCTTCAGTAATATTACCGATGCGCTCCATGCGCTGACGCAGATCCTCGCCCTCGATATAATCCATGACCAGATACTGTCCCTGATCGCCGATCACAAAATGATCCGTCACGCGTGGCAGATTTGGATGACGCAGGTTCGCAAGTATTACCGCCTCGAGGCGAAACTGCCGTGCGTACTCATCGGTGGTAAAGAGGTTTTCCTTTACGGCTACATCAACGCCCAGGTTTTCATCCACTGCGCGATATACAGAGCCCATACCGCCCTGTCCGAGTATCTCCACAATCCTATATCGTTTGTGTAATAAAGCGCCGCGCTCAAGCGTCATCTCGTTTGTAGATCTCCCAAAAATGTACCGTAGA
Source organism: Chloroflexota bacterium (assembly GCA_039932795.1). Lineage (GTDB taxonomy): Bacteria > Chloroflexota > Anaerolineae > Anaerolineales > Villigracilaceae > Defluviilinea. The sequence goes on along the minus strand of JBDTPH010000013.1, from coordinate 7,547 downwards.
GATGGGATTATAACAGAGCGGTACCCTATATATTGGGCTTATCAGTCAATTTGAAATGAAAAAACAACCAAGGCGCACCGCCTGTCACCCAGAAACCCACCAATGTGTAGCGGAAATAACGCAGGACATAGGAAATGATATTTGGATCCCGCGGGAAGACCTCTCCAAGACCCATCCAAAGGATCAATATTCCGATCAATCCGATGGCATAACGGAAGGCGCGCTTCTCCAGCGGACCCGAGGCCTGATAGCCGCCCCGAGAGGCGATCCATGCCGCTCCCGCCGCGAGCCCGAAGAAGGACCCGGCTGAGGTGAGGAATCCTTCCAATGAGACGGGGTCAGGTGCCGCACCCGCGCGAAGCGCATTGTCCATCCATTCCTGACTGATGACAAATTCACCCAGACGTGTACCGTTCCACGCGCTGACGCCAATCAAGATCAAAGAGATCACAAAAGCAATCACAATTTGCTGCATAAGTGAGCGGTTCAAAACCCATGAACTGACCGAATCCCATAACGTGATGAATCCCAGTAACAATGAGCCACCAATCAACCAACCAACGAGCACATCCTGCACAAAGTGCATTCCAAGATAAAGACGCGAGAAGCCGATCAAAAGGGATAGAGCTATGGCGATGATCCACGCCCAGCGTTTTTGTAGCCCATGCGCCATGATGCCCCACATTGCCATCGCGTTTTGCGCATGACCCGACGGAACTCCGAAAGATGTTTCCACTGACATTGGGATTACTCGTGTGCTAACCCAATAAGGACGCGGCGATGCAAACACGACCTTGAAGATGGAGTTCAAAGAATTGCTGGTCACAAGAACAAAACCGACCCGCAAACCCAGGCCTGCGTCAATGCTCCAATAGACTAGCGGCAGAATAAGGAAGAAAAAATTTTCAGAGCCAAGGAACGTAAAAAAACGCATGGGCAGTTCAAGCCACCCGCCCAGTGATTGGATCGCAACCACCCAATCTATGCCATTTGCCAGGATGAAGTCCATTGATATCTCCTTTGATTCGCCATGCTCCATTTTTTGTTTTGGGAAATTGAGTCAAAACGTCGCGAAACTTCTCCGAAAAGCAAATGAATGCCAGATTAGGCAGCCATGATAAAAACCCCTCTACAGTATTTGACGATACACTCCCTTAATTGTACACTCAATGAATGGAAAAAACATCCGCTCCGCGCTGGTGGGACTGGGCTTCGATTGGCTTGCTTTTTATTTTATTGGAAACGATCGCGTCGCGCCTGGTTGCCACCACCTGGACTCCCTTTTTATACCTGACACAAACTGCCACGTACATTGCCTATGTCGTTGGCACGTCACTTGGCTACAGCCGTTTTTCGCGCCGCGTATCACAGTGGTTGAGCGTATTTTATATGCTCATCATGCTCCCCTTGCAATGGACTCTGGCGATCGACCAGGACACATCCCTCGAAGAGCAATTGACAAGTGTTGCAGGGCGATTGTATTTCTCGACGTCTGATTTTTTCGCGCAGCGCCCGGTGGAGGATCCGTTATTCTTTGTTGCGATCATGACCGTCCTGTTCTGGGCAATCAGCTTATGGGCTGGGTTCACCCTGGTACGCAATCAAAATTATCTGGGCGCAGTGCTGCCCTCCGCGATCGGAATGATCATCATCCAAAATTATGATCATTCGAATGCAGGACGTCTGTGGTTTTTGGCATTCTTTGCCTTTATCGCACTACTTGTGCTGGGTCGGCTGCACTTTTTGCAGAACCGGAAATCATGGCGCGAGAGACGTATTTTCCTTTCCCCGGATAACAGTATTGAACTGACAAGCAGCATGGCAATTGCCGCGGGACTGATCATCATCGTTTCGTGGAGTATCCCTGCTTCGTTATCATCCTGGAACTCTGCCGTCAGATCCTGCGATAAACTGACCAGACCCTGGAGGGAATTCACCCAGGGAATGGAAAGCGCGGTCAGTGCACTCGAATCACCGAGCGGCGGAAAACGCGGTGAGTTCTTCGGCTCAGAACTCCCCCTCGGGCGCGGCTTTCCTCTTTCAGATGTTGTCATGTTCGAAGTGGAAACACCCGAGCTTCCGTCCGAGGAAAGACCCCCACGCTATTATTGGCGCGGCCGCACGTACGATTACTTCGTAAATGGGGAATGGTTCACCACCGGTACACAACGTGACGAATATGCTCCATCGGTTGTAAACCCATTTAATCTGGATACCCAGGACAAAGCCCCGGCACACTTTGTGTTCAATACAGGCGACTCGGTTTTTTCCCTGCTCTATTCACCATCGCAGCCCATATGGGTAAGCCGCTCGGGTGTTACCTTCAGCCAGCCTGCAGATACAGGCAGGGATGTCATTGCCTGGCATGCGTTCCCTGCACTCCGATCCGGTGAAACCTATCAAGTGGACGCGGCACTCAATAACCCAAACCTGCAACAATTGCGGGAAGCGGGCACAGATTACCCAGCCTGGGTCACCCAGAAATATTTGCAGCTCCCACAAAGCTTCCCGTCGCGCGTCAAACAACTCGCGGAGGAGATCACAGTCGATGCCGAGACCTCGTTTGACAAAACGACTGCAATCACCCAATACCTGCGCAATAATATTGAATATGCATCGACCGTCCCAAAGGCACCGCGCAATAAAGATACACTTGAATGGATATTATTTGAGTACAAAAAAGGTTATTGTGTCTATTACGCATCAGCTGAAATCCTCATGCTGCGATCCATTGGAATCCCCGCCCGCATGGCAGTGGGTTTTGCCCAGGGTGAACGCGATGGCGACAACTATATCGTCCGCAAATTGAACGCGCATGCCTGGCCCGAGGTTTATTTCCCAAACATTGGCTGGGTGGAGTTCGAACCGACGGGCAACCAGCCCTCGCTCGACCGGCCCCTGCCGCCGCGTGACCCGCTTGAACCCAGCCTGACCAACCCTTTTGATGATTTAAGGAATGAGGATAACGAATTTGCCGGCCGGGAACAGGATGTTGAGGGTGTGACCCCGGTTGTGGAAGTGGATACACCCATCTCTCCCATCCTCTACCTGATTCCGTTATTCATGACTGCTGCGATACTGACGTTTTTCATCAACCGTCGTTATCCACTGGCGATCAATGTTCCGGTGCTGGTGCGCGCCAGCATGGAACGTACCGGCATCGAAGTACCAAAGTGGATCATCCACTGGGAATACTGGGGAAAGCTGTCGCCGATCGAAAAAGCCTTCGAAAGCATCAATTTCGGCTTGCGGACTCTTGATGCGGCAGTCCCAATTCACACCACACCTGTGGAACGCGCGAAAAGGTTGACGGGTATCCTGCCACAAATGTCTGAACAGATTAAAATACTTCTGGACGAACACCAGACCTCGCTTTATACTTCCAGAGTCGCAAACGTCATTCAAGCCCGCCGCGTCGCGTTCAGTATCCGCAAGCAGGTAATCCTCGAACGTTTCCGGTATCTGTTTGTAGGCAAACCCCTCGGCAACTAAAACTTAATCTCTATTAACCCCGGGCCTGGATCAATAAGAGGAAACTACATGACAACTGCAAAGACCAGATCCATCTCTATCAACGATCAGGTAGTGAGTGTTACGCAACAGGCGGCGAGGCTCCGCAACTCGCCAGAGGCCGGGTACTCCCCTGAGGCAATCGATGGATTAAAGAGTCTTGAAAATTCCCTTGCACGTGTCAGCGAAATACTCATTCCGTTCGAGCTGCGATACAGCCATTTGCAAGCCCTGGCAGGGATAGGACAGTACGTCAATTCCACGCTCGAGGTGGATGAAGTGCTCCAGATCGTGATGGACACCATCGTCCGGCTGACGGAAGCGGAACGCGGCTTCCTGATGCTGCGCGATGAACGCGGCGAAATGGCGATCCGCATTGCCCGCAACTGGGAACAGGAGTCCATCAACCCCAAAGAATTCGCCATCAGTCGCAGTGTGATCCAGCGCGTGATCGATGAGGGCGAAGCCGTGCTCACCACCAATGCCCGTGAAGATCCGCGTTTTGGCGGCCAGGAAAGCATCATCGCTTTCAACCTGCGCTCCATCCTTTGCGTTCCCCTTACTGTCAAATCAGAATTGATCGGCGTCATCTATGCCGATAACCGCATCCGCTCAGGGATATTCTCGGAATCAGACCGCGACCTTTTGCTCGCGTTCGCAAACCAGGCCGCGGTATCCATTGAGAACGCACGCTTGTTTACATCCCTCAAGCGATCGCTCGAGGAAGTGACAGAGCTTAAGAATCTCATGGACGATGTGTTTGCGTCCATCGTGTCTGGGGTGATCACAGCGGATGTTCAGGATCAGATCACGCTTTGCAATCGAGCTGCCGCGTCCATTTTGGGGCATGCCTCCGCCGAGATTGTCGGACGAAAGATCGCAGATATCCTACCCTTGTTCGCGAATGATATCCTGCCGCATCTGGCTTCGGTCCGCAATAGCGAACAACCGATTGTGGGACTCGAACTCAGCCAGAACCTGCCCAACCGCGGCATCGTGGACTGGCGCTTTAATCTCTCACCGCTCAAGGACGCGGGACAAAAGACCCAGGGTGTTGCCATCGTGCTCGATGACATGACCGAGCGCAAGAAACTCGAAGCACAACGAAGGTTATTACAAAGAATGGTGTCGCCCGCTGTCCTCGATCAAATTGACCCAAACAGTTTGCAGATCGGCGGCAAAAAAGGGGACATCACGATCCTGTTCGCCGATATTCGCGGCTTCACCGCGTACAGCGAAAAGCACACGCCAGAAGACCTGGTCGCGGTCTTGAACCGTTATCTCGCTGCGGCTGCAGATGCTGTCCTCGCCAACGAAGGCACCGTGGACAAATTCCTCGGTGATGCGGTGATGGCATGGTATAACGCGCCACTCCCCCAACGGGATCACACACTGCGCGCGGTCAGGTCTGCTTTGGCGATCCAGGATGCCATTGCAGTCCTACATGCTGAAATGCCAGAAGAGACACATCTCAATTTCGGCGTGGGTATTCATTATGGCGAAGCAGTGTTGGGATGGATCGGCACGGAAAAACGACTTGAATACACCGCCATCAGTGACAGTGTCAACACCTGCAAACGCATTCAGGAGAATGCAGCCAGGAATCAGATCCTGATCAGCAGGGATGCATACGAGCGTGTAAAAGATGAAATCGAAGCGAAGCCTTTTCTTCCGTTGTCAGTAAAAGGCAAGACACAGCCCCTGGAAGTGTATGAATTGTTGGGGTTGAAGTGAGTAGTAAATAGTAATCGGTAATTGAATAATAAAAGGAGGTCCATGGTTTTTCATTGATCTCCTTTTATTTATGGTCTTTACGTACGAATTACCAAACGCGGCTGACAAATTCCAGCAAATGCTCCATGCCTTGCGCCACAGGCTCGACGTTGATAAATTCATGCACTGTGTGCGCACTGCCGCCTGTTGAAACGCCCAGCACAATTGCAGGATATCCCCTGCTCAATGGGATGTTTGCATCTGTGGAACCGGCTGTCAGAATAGGTTCCAGGTCCTGTTCACGCAGACACCTCTCTGCCAGTTTCACAAGCGGATGATTCAGACTCATTTCCCCCGCGGGACGTTGACCGATCACTTCCGCTTCCATACGAACATCCTGCCGGCCCGCGTTATGGATCATCTTCTCCACAGTGGATATCAATTCCGCTAAAGACTCCTGCCCCTGGGAACGCAGGTCCAAATCCAATGTTGCGTCAGAGGCAATGACATTCACCGAGGTGCCGCCAGAAATTTTCCCAACATTCATTGTCGTGCGCGGTTGAGTTGGCAGTTCGAGGGAACTCAATTGCGCAACCAGCTTCGCCAGTTCATGGATCGCAGAAGGTTTGCCATAATCTGACCAGGAGTGTCCACCTGTGGTACGCGCCGTGACACGATAGCGTTTGACGCCCACTGCACGGTGATAGATATGTCCCAATGCAAGACCCTCCAGCACAAGATAGGCCTGTACTTCACCGCCAAAACGTTCAACAACTGCTTTCATACCACGCAGATCGCCCAGCCCCTCCTCACCGATATTTGCCACGAACCAGACGTCACCGTTCAATTTAATGTTCCGCTCACGAAACATCCACAGCAAGCCGAACAACGCCGCAACGCCCAGGGAATTATCGCCAAGCCCCGGACCAAAAATTCTTCCGCCTTCCCGCGTCACTTTCAAACTCGTTTCATGCGGAAAAACCGTATCCAAATGGGCGCTAATGATGAGTGGTTTGCCTTCCGTCGATTGTCCGGCGTCCAGCGTCCAGCGTCCGTATATATTCCCCATCTCATCCACCGAAACATTATGCAATCCCTCTTCCACAAATAACTTGTGCACAAACCCGGCACGCTTCATTTCCTCGAACGGCGGCGCGGGAATTTGCTGGATTTGAATTGCCCGTTCGATCACACGCTGTACAAGATCATTCATCACTTCCGCCTTTTGGATACCAAACATTGAATATTGATTCATGTTCACACTTTCCTTACCCTATCCCGCAGCGCATTCAAACGCGCCGCTGCCAGGCCCGGCATCACATCCAACGGATAGAAGGCGCCGCTGCCTTCCTGCTTCAACGAAGCAGACACGTTCCCAGCCAGGACACCTTCGAGCGGATCATAACTTTTGCAATAGCCCGCCATAAAGCCTCCATTGAATGCGTGACCTGCGCCGATGGGATCAGCCACGCGCGCCGGATAGGCGGGGATTTCCCACTTGTGTTTTGTGCTCACATCATAAAGCAGCTGCCCATGCTGGCCACATTTGATCACGACATATTCACAACCATACATCGAAACCCATTCCGCCATTTTCCAAATATCATGCGTCTCGCCCCAGAAAAGATTCTTTAACTCATCCTGCGAAGTCAGGAAGGCTGTCACGCCATTTAGCAGGGCGGGTAATTCCCGGCGTGCAGTCGGAATCATGCTGGTGGAAGCAGGCTCCAGGACAAATGTATGCACATCGCCGTGCTTCATACCCGCGATCAATTGAGTCTGTGTGACCAGGCTCATCGGACAGAGCAATGCGGCACGCGCCGTCAGGTAACTTTCGGGAATATCAGTGATAAGCAGTACGCCCGCTCCATCCACTTTTCTTTCATTGGGCGGCTGGTATCCCAGCAATGATTTTGGAAAAGTCAGCCCTCGTCGGGCGAAATGCGTTACCGGGTTGATACGGCTCACCTCAAATGCCTCATTGTATGAAACAAATTCCCGGACTTCCAGCCTGGTGGGGACGAGGCGGATGCCGCTTGTATCGAAGCCGCGTGACATGCAGTCGTTCAGCCACTCGCGCGGATAATCCTCACCCGCGCGTCCGACCAGGCCTATGCTTGATTCCCACACCCTGAGCCCCGCCGCACTATAAAGCAGACTCCCGCCTGCCACGTCGAGTCTCGGCTGACCCGCAGGAGGCAGAAGATATTCGCGTGTCAGTTGACCAAATACTAAAAATTCTGGATTCATATAAGGCTATTATATCTGCTCCCCCGGGTACACAAAAATCCGCCATGATGGCGGATGAGCTTAGGCTGGTGGCT
>JBDTPH010000012.1:0-19800 GCA_039932795.1 Chloroflexota bacterium | reverse complement strand
ACCAATGAAGGTTAAACAGAATAGGGATATGACTTTGAGCAAGGAGAAACCTTAAGACTAACGGGCTGCCAAGGATCCTTGGCAGCCCGTTAGTTTAGATTAGATTTGTATCAGTGGGAATGACTAACCCGCCAGACCACACTGATTGTGACCACACTTAGAAAGGGTACGTCAATTCGATATCTTCATTCTCTGTCCCAGTTTGGTCAACAAGGGGCTCCGCGGCCCGACCGTCGGGCAGGAACTGGACCATTTGTGCAACGACCTTTGTGAAATATCTCGTTTCACCTTTGTCCTCGTACTTGTCGGTCTTCAAGCGCCCTTCAACGTACACCAGGCTTCCCTTTTTAAGGTATTGCTGGCATGTTTCGCCAAGCCGCTCCCAGGCTTCGATGTTCACCCACTCGGTCGATTCCTGTGTCTCGCCATCCCTGCTTTTCCAGCGGTTGCTGACGGCTACACTGAAGTGAGCTACTTTCTTTCCCGTGGGAGTGAACTTGCTCTCAGGGTCTTTACCCAAACGTCCGATCAGTTGAACGCGATTTAGTGCTGGCATGTCTCCCCCGCTTTCCTGGTTTCAAGGCTTTTAGATGCTGTGTAACGTGTCATAAGTAGTCTCCTTTTTATCTAAAAGAACAGTATGTAGTTGTCGAACAGAGTTATACTTTCCTTACTCTGATGGAGCCTCAGAAGCGGTTTCGGCTACAGCCTTCTTTAGGACGGGCAGGCCCGTCTTCATTTCGGCGACGGTGTAACCTGTGGGTACAGCGTCGAGAGAGTCAGCTTCCTTTACTTCCTTCGAGAAGTAGAAGAGCGTGCGCTCCTTGCCAGTGGATGTTGTGGACTTCTTGTTGTGCAGGTAGTAGGTGGTTCCTTTGGAATTTGTAAATGAGTAAGCCATATTTTCTCCTTTTTGATGGTTGTACCGTAAGTTTAGCACAGATTTTCTATCCATGTCAACTCAGAAAGTTTCGTATATGCATACCATAATTACCCTGCCTGATCTATGCTCTGCCCGACTTTCGTTCTCAGGGACAGTTGGTCTCGTCCCCACCATGGGTTATTTGCATCAGGGACATCTTTCCCTGATCCGCCGGGCCCGCCAGGAATGTGACCATGTTGTGGTCTCCATCTTCGTTAACCCCACGCAGTTCAGCCCCAAGGAGGATCTCGCCAGGTATCCACGTGATATCGAACGGGACTCGAATCTGATCCAGGCCTACACCGACCTGCTGTGGATGCCGACAGCCGAGATCATGTACCCACAGGGGTATCAGACCTGGGTGGAGGTCGAAGCGATGACGCGTCCGTTGGAGGGAGCGATGAGGCCCGGTCACTTCCGAGGGGTGACTACTGTGGTCGCCAAGCTGTTTAACGCCGTCCAACCGCACAGGGCCTATTTCGGTCAAAAAGACGCGCAACAGGCCGCGGTCATCCGCCAGATGACGCGGGACTTGAACTTCCCGATTGAAATTGTTGTTTCCCCTACAACGCGTGAGGCGGATGGACTGGCGATGTCGAGCCGCAATGTGTATCTTGACCCCGAGCAGCGCAAAGCCGCCACAGTGCTCTACCGTGCGCTGAACGCGGCCAATGACGCCTATGAAAGCGGCGAACGCGATGCAGAGACGTTGCGGCAGATCATGAGGGATATGCTGGCTGCAGAGCCGCTGGCACAGATGCAGTACGTCTCGTGCGCAGATTACGACACCCTGGAAGAGTTGGATGTAATAAAAGGAAAAGCCCTGCTTGCGATGGCTGTTTTCATCGGAAAGACAAGGCTGATCGATAATTTGGTATTGGGATAGGTCACAGCGGTCCTTCGGACACATCCCCATTTTCCTTGAGAATGGAGAGGGAAGCGCCTACGGGCCCCATTTCATTTGCCACATGAAGTCAACCAGGAACGAAATCGTTTGTTCATAAATTTCCTCTCGCAATCTTTCCCATATAAACACAGAGACACAGAGATGACATCCCGGTGTCTCTACCTCAGGTGTTATTGACTACTTTACTGTGAATTTTGTTCCAGTTAGACCTGTTCGAATCGCTCCACAGGGACCACAAAAAGCGTGGCACGCTTCTCACCCGAAGGCAGGGGGGTCAGTTTTGTACGGATCAGTTCAAGCGCCCCATCCACACGCTCATCGCGCACACCCAGCAGAAGTGTAGCCACGCCACTGCGTAGGAATCCGCCGGTGGATGCGACGCGTGTCACGCGGTATTGCGCTGACGTGAGGGCCTGTGTAATTGCATCCGAGTCATGATCCTTAAGGATCAATATGATCATTTTCATACTGCACACTCCTGGTTAGAGTTCTTCAAAGTGTTCGACAGGCAGCGCAAAAACGGTCGCGCCCCCCACGGTAACGGGAACAGGCGTCGGCATCGGGAGAGGCGACCCTTCCAGAGGAAGGGTCAAATATTCAATGCGCTGACGGCAGGATTCCTGCAACGATTTGATGGCGGCTTCCTCCTTGCCGGCGCGCAACCCGATCAGCAGCGTGGCGTTGCGCCGTCCCAGAAATCCGCCGGCGCTTGAAAGATATACAACCGGCAGATCCAGCTGCGCCAGTGCACGCGTGGCCGTATCCATGTCCTGATCCTGGACGATGGCGAGCATAAGCAGTTTGATCGAGGAAGAATTCATTACGACCTCCAATGGGCAATTAAAACCATCTATAAATAATAGTATACAGGATACTTGCAATAGCACAAGCCACCAGCATCACGGGGAGCCCGCGCTTCATCCATAATGCAGACGTAATGGGCGTGCGCGTCTTTTCTGAAAGTGTCGCCACAATAATATTGGCAGTCGAACCAATGATCGTACCGTTCCCGCCAAAGCCCGCGCCGAATGCCAGGGCCCACCAAAGAGGTGTGACGTCCATGCCTGATTCGCCCAGCCCCCGAATGACAGGAATCAGTGCGATGGTAATAGGAACATTATCCACCACCGCAGAGAGAATGGCCACTACCCAGATAAGAACAACACCAAATACCACGGGCGGCACACTAGTGGCGCCTTTCAATAAGCCGACAATTGATTCCAATACACCGGCATGTTCCAACCCACCAACCATGATAAAGAGCGCACCGAAAAATATCAGTACGCTCCATTCCACTTTCTTCATTGTTTCCTGTATATCGGGCTGTACCCATATCAGAGCAATTGCCGCCGCGCTCATAGCCACAAAGGATGGTTCCACATGCAATAGGTGATGGACGAAGAAAAATAAAATAGCCCCACCAAGCACGATCAAAATGCGACGCGCAGTGCCGGGATGGTTAAGCGTTTCTGCCGGGTTGAGCTTCATGATGGCTTTGGTACTGCGCGGACGTTTGGATAATTCCTTGCTAAACAGGTAACGCAACAGGAAGAGCACGCCCACCCATGTCACCGCGACGATGGGTAATGAATAGATCAGAAAATCGGTGAACGACAGCCCGGCCGCCGAACCGATCAACACGTTTGGCGGGTCGCCCACAAGTGTTGCCACACCACCTGTATTCGAGAGCAGTGCCTCCGTCACCAAAAACGGCAGCGGACTGATGCCCATAATTTCACTGATCAGGATCGTGACCGGCGCGATCAGCACGACTGTGGTCACGTTATCGAGGAACATCGAAAGAACGGTTGTGATGCTGCCGAGCAAAAAGAACAAACGCACAGGCTTTCCCCTTGAGGCACGGGCTGCAAGCACTGCCAAATACTCAAAAAATCCTGTGGGCTCGAGCATGGCAACCAGGATCATCATGCCAAGCAGGAGTCCCAGTGTGTTAAAGTCAATGGCCTCAATGGCGGCTTCCTCTGAATAGAAGTTCAAAGCCCGGCCCAGGCCGATCATCAGCATGGCACCGAAGATGGCTGCAATGGAACGGTTAACTTTTTCTGAAAAAATGAGTATCAGGCTTCCAAAGAAGATGATGGTTGAAAGGATGGCTGCGATGTTCATCGGGTTCATTCCACCTTTTCCCAGGTGGAAAGGATCGCGGCTCCGATATCCACTCGTGAGGCGATGCCTGCCAGTTTGCCATCCTTTGAAATGACCAGGATATCGTGAAGTTCATGCTGCAACATCAGGGCATACGCACGCAACAATCCCGCCTCTTCCTCAACTGTGATGGCGGGCTTGATCAACGACTTGATCGGCTTATCCAACACGCGCGCCGATGGGCGTGTGGTTTCCACGGCACCGAAGTCATGAACGAAATCCATATCCGCGATGAAACTGACGAAGTCGGGCAGTTCCAGTGAAAGCAGGTCACGCATGCCTACCACACCGATCGGCTTATTATCGTCATTCACTACTGGCAACAGCCCAATATGCTTCTTTACAAATATCGCCGCGGCTTCACGCACAGATGTTGTTGCCGGGATCGAAACCACGTTCCGTTTCATGTATTGTGAAATTATCATTTCATCTCCCAGGGTGGCTTATGGACTCAAAGAAAAAATCACTTCGACTTTCTGACGAAGCTGCCTGCCTGTCGACGCGTGTTACGCACTGGAAAGATTCCCTGCTGAACAGAGCGTAACTCCTCCACTGTGAAAAACGATCCCGGAGCTGTTGCCTCGATGATGCGTATGACCTGGTCAAGTTCCTTGCGCATCACAACCGTATAGATCACGAAGACAGGGCCGGTTGCGCCGTGGCCATCCACATATGTAACGCCGTATCCGGAATTCTGCAAGCTTTTGATCAATGGTTCTGCATTTTTCGGGAGGATGATCCGTATGACCAGCGTCCCGATCGCCAGTTTATCTTCGATCACCATGCCAACGTAGTTCCCCACGGCAAAACCCGCGGCCTAGGCAAGATACGAAACAATGTTCTGCGTACCGCTCACGATCTGGGAAATGACCGTGATCCAGATGAACACTTCCACGAAGCCAAGAAGGGGAGCCAGATACCGTCGACCACGCGAGAGAAAGATGATACGAATCGTTCCCAGCCCAACATCCAGGACGCGGGCCAGGAAAACGATCAGCGGCAGGATCACCCAGGGATACCAGTCAAATGTTTCCATGCGTTGGATTATAAACTGCGACTTTTTCCCATGGTTGGAAGAATTGTTTCATCATCATAGAACTCAGTGAGAATGCGGTAGTAATACAATGCTTCCTTGCTTTGCAGCTTGTAATCCCATCCCTCTCCCAAGCGCTTTTGCTCAGCCAGGAAGTCACGATCTGAAATAGCTTCGACAGCGTGCTGGATAATCAGGTCGGAGGAACCTGCCCCTTTTGAGAATTTTTCCTTTGGGCGGTTGACAATTTCCAATGGCAGGTCATCGACAAAAGACTGACGCAATAAGGCTTTGGGGGTCCGCCCGTGGTGCAACTTCCACTCGGCGGGGATGCCCATCGCCAGCGCAATGGACTTCACATCCAGAAATGGGACGCGGGCTTCCAATCCAAACGCCATCGACATCCGGTCGGCGCGCTGAAGGTTTGTGTTATGAAGCGCTTTGGTAATGTGAAGCATTTCCTCCTGCAATTCATCGGGCGTTTCATAGCGCGCAAGATAATCATAGCCTGCGTAGAGTTCATCGGCGCCTTCCCCTGTAAGAAAAACCTTGACATGCTCACCGGCCAGCTTCGCAAGAAAGTAATTCGGGATTGCACTACGCACCAACGCCGGGTCGAATGATTCCAGGTAATAGATGACATCGGGCAGCGCCCTGACCATATCCTGCGTGGTGTAAACATACTCATGATGGATCGTATCCAGGTATTTGGAAATCTGGTGCGCGGCAGACAGGTCGGAACTGCCCTCCACACCCACAGCGAAGGAGTGCAATTGCTCGGTCTGTTCGCGCGCCAGCATGGTCACGATACTGCTGTCCAACCCACCGCTCAGGCTCACGCCGACCGGCACATCTGCCAACAGCCGCTTATGGACTGCCTCGCGCAGCGTGGATTGTATAACCTGGAGGCTATCCCTCTCCACTCCATCGAATGGGCGGATGGTTTCTTCGAGCTTATAGTATTTATGCCAGCCCAATCGCGAGTGATACCAGTGCCCGGCTGGAAATTCTTTAATATGTTCCACCTGGCCAGCAAGAGCTTTGATCTCGGACGCAAAGGAGAAACGCTTTCCATCTGCACTCGTCCCGTAATACATGGGCTTGATCCCGATGGGATCGCGCGCCAGGAACACTTCCCCTTTATGTTGAATGGCAAACGCGAACATGCCATCCAGTAACTCAACACACTTTGGTCCCAATTTCCGATACAGGTGGATCAGCACTTCCGTATCCGAGTGGGTATTAAGTTGTGAACCAGGAAGATATTTGCGTTTCAATTCCCTGTAGTTATAGATCTCACCGTTAAAGACAATGGATGTGTTCTCATGAAGCATCGGCTGGTGCCCACCCTCCACATCCAGGATGGCAAGACGGGCATGTCCAAATGTCCCGTTTGAGATAGTCATTACACCACGACCATCAGGGCCGCGATGTGAGATGGCCTTCACCATTGTTTTGACAATTTGACTTGCTGGGCCGTGAAAGACCCCAGCGATTCCACACATATTATTTCTCCTTTCAAGCGGATTCCCTACTAATCGATTTTTCCTTCCCGCACAAAGCGCGTCAATTCGCTGACACTCCATTCCGAAAGTCCCAGTTTTTCCACGGTGCGGCCGCGCCGCCAGTAATCGGTACGATGAATGATGCTGGCGATCTGGATCATGCTTTCCATGCCGCGCACGGAAACACCATAGCGTTTCCCCAATGATGCGATCGGGACGAGACTCATCGGTACATCTTCGAAGAGATAGCGGTGATTCAAGGTGGCAGGTGCTTTAATGCCATAGTAACCCGGCTGGTTATGGATGGCTTCATGCAGGTCCTGACCTGTTGTATCGTACGCCAGTTTCAGCCATTCCAGAGCCGTCCGCGCCCGAATTCCAAGCGCGGAGGCAACAGTTACACGCTCGCGATCCAGCACTTCCAGCATGCGTGCCACGGAAGGTGTTACTCCGTCAATATAGAATTGATAGTCACCGTGCGTTGCTTCGATCCAGCCCATGTTGAGCAACGTCAGCGCGGGATGGAAGATGGCGCCCATGTTGTTCATGCCTGTATTCAGGACGTCCACACCATCAATAAACTGAGGGTATGCCTCGCAGATGGCATCCAGAACGCACTGGGTGCGCGAAGCAGGCAGCGCTGCCAGAGGCACAGCCTCCTTGATGCGGAAGATGCGCGCCTGGGCCGGCCCATCGGAACGGGATGCATAAATGAATGTTTCGGCCTCTGCAACGGTCACATCCGCCGTACAGCCATTCTCACGCATCACTTTGACAAATTCCAATGCGCCACAGGTGCGCCCGGGATGCAGGACCACGATCTGTCCACCTTTGAGGTGGGGTGCCATGGCCCTGGCCATATCTGCATGAGCAGACGAGGGCAAAACCACCATGATAACTTCCACATTCAGGATCGCCTCACCAATATCAGAGGTGACTACTGCAAGCTCGCCAAACCCATGTGGCCCACCTTCCGTACTTTCGAGCTCGATGCCGCCGCGCTTTTTGATGATCTCCACATGGTCAGCCGTGCGGTTGAATAGATTGACTGTAAACCCCATAATCGCCAGATGCGCAGCCATTGCCTTCCCGCCATGGCCTGCGCCGATCACTGCAAATTTCCTGGTCATTCAAACCTCCTTTATTTAATAATTTTTGATAAACGCTTTTGCTCTTTGATAATCTTTCCCTTTACGTCAACAGCCATATTCGCCCCGTTGACAATGCTGGTGCGCACTTCGCCGCGCCCGAACCTGTTGTTTCGCAACTGTGGCGCGTCCATGAGGCCGGACGTCACAGTCTGGGTGAGGGTGGCGGCATCCGTGAGCGGGTCACCCGCTTCGGGTCCCGCGATAGCCGAGATGGCTTCCAGCAACAGATGCGCCTCTTTCACCAGATCCCTTCTTCGCTTCGTGATCCGCCGGTCAGCAGTCATATCCGGTGCGCCGCGCACGGCGTTCTCGATGGCGCGACGCGCGATCATGCTAGCTTCGATAATGTCATCCGCAGTCGCAGCGTGATGGGCCTCTGTATGGCCAACAATATGATAAATATCCGGCTTCAGCGCCATTTGAAGATAGGTCGCCGCGGCAAGATGGCCGCGCGCAGCATCCGCGTTGAGCGGGTGCGAGAGCAAGCCGATGCGGGTCTGTTTCCAGATATGGAAATTTTCATTTTCAAGCGGCTTGACCATGTCCATCACGGCCAGCATCTTCGCCAGATCCATCGCATCTGAAAGCCCGGGCGGGCTGTTGAACATGAGCTGCGCAATGTAATCCTTCACGCCAAAGGCACGCGCGTTATACGCCGAAAGATATGCTGATGCCACAAACACAACATCTGGCGCATCCCGCATTCCCCAGTGATGCGGCTCATTCAACTCCACTGGAATATTATGTTCACCATACCATTGCATCACACGTTGATGTTCACGGATCGAACCTTCGAGATCCCATGGGCCACGCCCGTCCATTTGATTGAACCAAAACAGGGGAATCGCGCACCACGCGTTGTTGATCGTCTTCACGTACATCTCAGCCAGACGAATGAAATCATCGGTACCCGAATAGGTGCGCAGCAATGGGAAGTTGCCGCGGCGGCTCGCAGCATATAACGCGCGGTAATCATCCTCGGAACGGACCGGCACACCGCCCGCGCCTTTACGCCGCGCATCCTGTCGCTCGGGGTGATAAAAATTCTCCTGCGCATCCTGGTCAATCCCGAGCGAGATCACATCCAGCGCCTGGGCATCCGCAATCTTTTCGATCCCTTCAATCGTTTCATCCATGGTTGGAAGCCCAAAATGGTGACGTAGTATCGGATAGGGTGATTTCCATTGGATGCGGTCAATGGTGGATTGGGGAAAATCCGCTTCGCTCAACGCCTGGAGTTGTTGACCCTTTAAATAAGCAAGCGTCGCTTCTGGAGGTTCGCTCCCATCAAACACACGCTCGAAGAACCCGATCCGACGGACGCGCTCCACAACTGGCGGTGTTCCGCCAAACGCAAAGCGGACCCCGCGCTCATGCAGCTCAGACGCGGCTTCGGCGAACTCACCGAGCAGCCGCTCGCCCGTCTCAGGCGTGAGACGGTAGGAAACGCCAACCATCTCCGCGCCCTCTCGTTTCGCAGCGGAGATCATCTCGTCCACTGACACGGCAGGCCCAAGGAATACCGTGCGCCAGCCTGCAGCTTCGGCAAGACGTAAAAAATTCGTCACCCCTGCCACGTGGACACATTCACCCAATGCACCGGCCACAACAGTTTTTGTTTTATGTTTCGCCATAAATTCTCCTTTGCTCCGTCTCCCCCCTGACCGACAAAGACATATTCCTACAAGTTTTATACCATGGCGTTTGGGACCACGAATTTATTTCGAGTATGAGTTCCCATACTCCATTGACCTGCCCGGTCATCCAAGAAAATAAAGTGTGACAATTGAACCAATATACATGCCGATCAAAGCGACTCCATCCCACGAGAAGCGATACGGTGTACGTGGAGAGGCACGATACATCAGACTGATGATGACCACACCCGTCATCATCATTGCCATGACAGCCGCGAACCCGTTGGCATTGGTCAACGCAGACCAGAAGTTGGCGCGTCCATCGGCGAGGTCATATACCGAAAAGAGAAGAATATTGAACAAATTACTGCCCAGCACGTTGCCAATTGCCAGATCAATTGCACCAAACCGTACGGCCGCCAGGCTGGCAGCGATCTCCGGCAGCGATGTGGAAACTGCCAGAAACAGGTTGCCCACAAAACTACGTGAGAGTCCCGTGGTGACTGCAAGCCGGTCACCGATGGAGGCCAGCCAGATGCCAAGGATAATGACGCCGACCGCGCTGGAAGTAAATACGAAGAAAGCTTTTCCTTTGGAAATATCTGCATAATCCAGTTCTCTGGCCTCCTGCTCCAGCACTTCACCCATTCGTTCCTTTTCCAGCCCGGCGATCATCTTCCCGCCAATGGAGTACAGGATCACAATCACGATACTCAGCAGACCAATCCCAAACGCGCCAACCCCGTTCAAAGGACCGATCAATACACCCATGGCAACCAGGCCCAGCAGAAGTACACCCAGGCCACCCGAGAGAATATGAACCTCCTGCGCCTTTGCCAGTACACGCCCGGGCTGATAGGCCAGGTCCATTACAGCAATCAGCATCAGGTTAAAGAGACAACTTCCCATCACTGCACCGGCCGCCAGGTTCGGCGCTTTCAACCACGTCACAGCCGATACACCCGATGCAAGTTCAGGCAGCGATGTAACGCCTGCGATCAGGATCGCGCCGATCCAGGCGCGTCCCAACCCGGTTTTTTCGGCAATGACATCACCGTATTTCGAAACCAGGGAGCCAGCCAGAATGATAAATGCAGCACAAACAATGAATTCAACCCAGACCATGCTGTTCTCCAAATCGATTTTTGGGCAACAAAAACCGTGCTACAGGTCAAATGCACAGGCACGGCATAAGGGATATCGATATCGATTGGCGATTGACATAAAATTCCCTTAATTTTTTATACCATAACCTTTTCCGTTTAAGATTAAATCCGCGTCTGTTCAATGCAAAATAAAAAGACATCCCGCGAAATATTGCGGGATGTCTCATTAACATTTCCAGATCAATTACATCGTAACCAATACCGGCGCGGGGTCAGTAACTGTCACTGATTTCCCGTTTGCAAAAATCACTTCTGTCTCGTTCAGCCCTCGTATCACTTTCAATCCTTTGTATTGGATCGTCACATCCCAGGGGAATGGATTCTCGCCTTCAAGCTTAACACATGTAGAGGAAAATATTTGAACGCCGAGCACATGCAGGAATAAGCCCACCGGGGCCAGCCCTGTCAGAGCGTTGCGTTCGCCCAGGCCGGTACCGTTTTCGGCATGGTAACGTGCATGGAAGGCGCGGTTCTGTTTTAGGTTCTGCACAATGGCAGTCATGTTATGCGCCACCAGCCGCGCCGCGTCGGAGCGGAATCCATATTTCAGCAGGCCCTCGGCGATAAACAAATTCCAGGGCAGGTGCACAGCCTGTGAAATGGCTTCTGCTTCAGGCTGCGTTAACAACGGGCAGGCAGGGACTCCGTGGGGACGGTTGAAACGGCCTGCATCCAGCAGCGCACGTCCGATCATCGTTTGTGCATGTTGCTGGTCGGGCACTTCGGCCCACAGCGGCATGAAGAGCGTGTGATCTTCGCTGGTGAAATCGAGTGTGCTGATAACAACTGTATCTTCATCACTGACACCGCGCACAGAAACTTTTGCAAGCCTCGGATACACTTTTTGAGTGGTGTAGATCAGCCCGCCATTGCGCCACTGATAATCACTATTGGATATGATCTCATCCGCGGGTTTTGTGGACCACTGATGAATGCGAATCTCGGGCCGCTTCGCCATCGGACTTTGGGTCTGCACCTCGATCAACAAGCGGATCGGCCCATCGAATTTTAATTTCGTCAGCGCGGTACCCGGGCCCTGCTGGCGGACCAACACCTTTCCCGCCAGGCTGAGGCCTGTTTCGCGGTCGCGGTAATGGTACAGGCCCGTACGCGGCTGCCACGTGGATTCTACGGACGTGCGCAGACGTGCAGCCTGTTCATGAAGAAGCGCCAGTACATCGTGCTGTTCGAGCTGTTCCGCCATTTTGATGAGGCATGCAGCTTCGTGATACAACATCGCTTCCAGGGCAGGGCTGTGGACCTGGCCGATATCCACGCCGAGCGACCATTCATGCCAGGCATCGAACAACGGGTTGTCATCAAAACCTGTTTGCAGGATGTGCTTCCATTGAGGCAGCCCATCACGGTCATCATCATAGCCGGGTGAGAACCAGCACCAGAAGAATTTCAGAAGTTGGGGATAGACCTTTGCAAGAAATTCCCTGCTGTCAGTTTTCTCGTAAAATTTCCATGCAAGGCTGGAAAGAATGGGCGGGGCCAGAAAACGTCCGCGCTGGCCGGCGAGACCGGGTTTGCCATCTATTTCCCCATCTTCCTTTTGGACTGCCAGAAAGTTTTTCAGCAGATCCTGTGCAGCGCCTGAGACGGGTAATACACTCGCCAGATAATATGCATCGAATGCAGTCTGCCCGTTCCAGGATGCTGGATAATCTGTGCCATCACCCCTGGGCGAATAGCCGTTATCTGGTCCACGGGCGGAGACGATCGAAGAATGAGGCAGCTGTTCGTTGGGAGGAAAGAACAATCCGAACGCAACGCTCTGGCTTAGGGCGAATGCCGCATCCCAATCTTTATCGCCTGTGCGAATATCCACGGTCTGGCTGGAGTGGAGCAGTTCAAGCCGGGCGCGCTCTGCCTCCCAGGGACGTGCCGCGGTCTGCCGCGCCAGATCGAAAGAACCTTGAGGGCTGTTTGCCGCGGCTTGAGTCCAGGTGAGCTGACGTGTGGCACCGGGACCCAGCTCGAGGTCCAGAAAAAGCGAGGGGTGAGGCGCGGAACCATGCGCGGGACCTCCAGTCAAAAAGAGGACGGGAAACAATCCACTGGTTTCTCCCACAAGCACGTTGACGAGCTGTATTTGGGTTGCTGTCATGCCCTGTCCTGCAATGGGGTTGAGCAGGCTGCATACTTCCAGACGGATTTTGCGGGTCGCGTTGGATTTATTTGCCACGGTCACGCGCCCACTGACGGCGTTGGATTGTGGAACCCAATATTCAGTTGCAACGTCAATATTGGGTAGAGGAGAGTATTCGAGAGTGATGAAGCTTGGATAAAAACGACGCACGGTTGGCGGCAGCGCAAATGTGGCTGGGTCGCTGACGGATTTTCCGTTCTCGCTGAAGCGCAGAAAAAGACGCATGGACTTTGCACGCAGCCCGTAGGTGGTGCGAAGCGAGAGGGCAGGTGGCTCTCCGCCACCGAGAACAATTTCCCAGATGTGGTCGTTTAAGTAGTCAGGTATGCACAGGCGTGAATCCGCTGCGAGAGTTAAGCAAAGCGGGTCGCCTTGGGCGAGTGACCAATCACGCATGCATGTATTGTACGGGGAGTTGGTCAGGTGGTCAAAGGGTATAATTTAGTCTCCTGGTCTACCAGCCAGGGGCCAGTAGACTACCAGACCAGAGGACGAGGAGACTACCATCATGGGCATGTACTTTGAGGAATTCAGCATCGGGCAGAAGATGGTTACAGAGAAGAGAACGATCTCAGAAGATGACATTATGGCCTTCGCCAGGCTGTCTGGCGATGACAACCGCATCCACACTGACCCTGAGTTCAGCAAGACGACCATGTTTGGCAGGCAGGTGGCACATGGGCTGCTGGGATTGTCCATTGCCTCGGGGCTTGCCTGGAAGACCGGCATTCTGGATGGAACAGTGATCGCGTTCCGCGAAGTAAATGAGTGGAAGTTCGTGAAACCTGTTTTTATCGGTGACAGCATTTACGTGGATTTGGAAGTAAAGGAAGCCAAAGCCCTGCCGCGTATTGGCGGAGGTTCGGTGACGATCACATTGGAAGTGAAAAATCAAAATGAAGAGGTCTGCCATCGCGGCCAATGGACCGTGTTGATGATGAGCAAGCCGAAATAGTGCACGGTGAAAAGCAGATTCTTTTTCACTATGCGGAGTAGTGGTGATTGAATGACAAACGAAGAAGAAGAAGAGAGAAGACGCCGTATTCAACGATTGCTGGATTCAGAAGCAGAGACCCGCGCCGAGGCTCCTTTTGAGCCCGCATTTGATGAGCCTGCAGACCCTGCAGGGACAACCAAAGCACAGACGCCGCGCAGAACACCCGCCTCACCACCGCACATCGAACTCGATAAAGACAACATGCCCCTGCCGCGGCGTGTCAATGAAGTGGATATGGACGGCACACGCGTCACACCGGTTGCGTATGAGTCAACCAGCAGGCCCCGAAATAGTGTGCCCGCGCAATCATCACTACCGCCGTACCAGCCGCCGTTGAATCCACCGCTGCAGCCGCCTTCACAGCCACCCCCCTCGCGTCCGGTTGTGACTGCTTCTGCGCGGAGACCCGCATATAACAGCTGCCTTGTCCGCACGCTGATCATTGGATTGTTCAGTGTGGTCATCCTGCTGTTGATGGGTGGGACAGCCTTGCTGTTCTCCTATTATTCCATCGCGCGCACTCTGCCCAGCGTGGAGGACTTGCAGGCGCGCGCATCCCAATTCGAGACCACGCGCATCATGGACCGCAACGGAAATCTTCTTTATGAGATCCTCGATCCCACTGCGGGGCGGCGCACCTTTGTTCCGCTCGACCAAATTTCACCGGCCCTGGTCGCTGCAACGATTGCCACCGAAGACAAGGACTTCTACATCCACCCAGGCTTTGACCCGGCCGCGATCATCCGTGCTCTGTGGGAAAACTACCGCACCGGCGGAGAGGGCGGAGGCGCATCCACGATCACGCAGCAGCTGGCACGTGCCCTGTTGCTCTCCCCGGAGGAGCGCGCCCAGCGGACATATTCACGCAAGGGACGCGAGATCATCCTGGCGGCAGAAATCACGCGCCGCTATTCAAAAGACGATATCCTCGAACTCTATCTTAATGAGATCTATTACGGCAATCTCGCCTACGGGATCGAAGCTGCATCGGAAACCTATTTTGGCAAGACAGCCAATCAATTGACGCTTGCAGAAGCATCCTTCCTGGCGGGCCTGCCACAATCGCCATCCGTCTATGATATTTACACAAACCGCGACCTGACACTGTCACGCCAGCAACAGGTCCTTGTGTTGATGTTCGGGCTGAGTCAGGTGAACGGCTGCATCAAAGTGAGTAATAGTGAGGTCCCCATTTGTGTGGATGAGCTTGCCGCGGCAAATGCAGCCAACGAAATGAAGACATACGTCTTCAACTCGCCTGACATCAATACACGCTATCCACATTGGGTGAACTATGTCCGCGGACAATTGGAATCTCAATATGATGCGCAGACGATCTATCGCTCCGGCTTTACCGTCTATACCACCCTTGATCCCATACTTCAGGATGAAGCCCAAAGGCTGGTCACTGAGCAGGTAGCCCAGCTCATCGAAAATAACGCCCATAACGGCTCACTTGTTTCGATCAGGCCCTCCACAGGCGAGATCCTCGCCATGGTGGGCTCGCCCGATTTCTATAACGAAGCCATCGCAGGGCAGATCAACATGGCAGATAGCCCCACCCGCCAGCCGGGCTCCTCCATCAAACCGATCAACTATGTGGCTGCGCTCGAAAAAGGATGGACAGTTTCCACGTTGATCTGGGATGTGCCAAGCGAGTTTCCGCCCTCCGGCGATCCCAATGACACGCGCGAACCGTATCGCCCAGTCAACTATGATGGCAGGGCTCACGGGCCCGTCACCATGCGCACCGCGCTTTCCAATTCGTTCAATATCCCCGCTGTGAAAACACTCGATTTCGTGGGCATTTATGATGACCCAAACACACCCCAAAAGGACGGCATGGTGGGTATGGCAGAAAGGCTGGGCATCACCAGTTTAACGAGACCAGACTACGGCTTGTCGCTGACCTTGGGCGGAGGCGACGTCAGTCTGATGGAGATGACATCCGCTTTTTCCGTATTCGCGAATTATGGCAAAAAAATCCCGCCCGTTGCCATTCTGAAGATCGTTGATTTTCAGGGTAACGTGGTTTATGAATACCAGCCGGCACAGGGTGAGCAGGTCATCCGTGCCGAACATGCATTTCTCATGTCTTCCATGCTTTCGGATAATGAAGCGCGCGCATGGATGTTTGGACGCAACTCGCTGTTGAGCCTCCCATTCCAGGTGGCGGCAAAGACAGGCACCACCAACGACTTCCGCGATAACTGGACCCTGGGCTATACTCCCGACCTTGCGACCGGTGTGTGGATTGGCAATGCCGATTACACGCCCATGGTGAACACAACGGGTCTGACCGGTGCAGCGCCCATCTGGTCTTCGTTCATGACATACGCTGTGCCCTATGTCAGTAATAATGCACCTACGCCCTTTAGCATTCCGCCGGGCATTGTTGAAATGGTCATCTGTTCCACTTCAGGGACTGAACCGTCGCAAGGCTGCCGCGGTGGGGAACGCACTGAATTCTTCGCCAGCGACCAGCCCCCACTGCCAAAAAGCCAGGACCTGGTGCGCCGTGTCAATATCGATACGTGGACAGGTCTAATCGCCGGCGATGCCTGCAAGGATTTCGCCGACGAGGAGTTGGTCATGAACGTCACAGACAAATGGGCACGTCAGTGGCTTCGCTCGGGTGAGGGCCGCGACTGGCTCGAATCGCAGGACCTGCCGCGCAATCCCTTCTATGCGCCTGACCGTGAATGCAGTGCTTCCGACCCGCGGCCGGTGCTCGAGTTTAGCAGCCCTACCAATGGAAGTACCATCACCGAAACCGTGCTCCCCATCATAGGTGTCATCGACGTGAAGAATGGCGGCTTCACTGCCTGGCAGCTTGAATACGGCAATGGCGATGACCCATCCGAGTGGACCGTGCTGGCGCAGGGAAATAATGCCTTCCCCGAACCGGGGATCATCCACACCTGGGATCTAACGGGTGTCACAGCGAATCCGATCACTCTGCGGCTCTACCTGATGAACGGAGAGGACTACCACGCCGAGCGACGCGTCACCTTTGGCATCAGCCTGCCCGTTCCAACCGAAACGCCAACTCCCACCTCAACTGTTGTTCCACCCACTGCGTTCCCCACGGACACCTCCGTTCCGGTCATCATCACCCCTTCCGAAACGCCGACCCAGTTCCCAACCGAGACGCCGACAGCATCAGCGACAACAGAAGCGACAACAGCAGCACCATAATTGATTTTTCAGCAGGTCACGCCAAAAGCGTGACCTGCTTATATTCACCGTGGAATAAAAGTGAACCCATGAATGGACAAACGCGCTCGAATATCAAACCCGGCGTAACCGTGCTCATCGTCCTAAAACAGGACCAGCGCACCGGCAAAATGACAAAAGGTATCGTCAAGGATATTCTCACCAAATCACCAACGCATCCCCACGGGATAAAAGTTCGCCTGGAAAGCGGAGCCGTGGGACGCGTGAAGGAAATTGTGAACGATAAGGAGTCATCATGATCCGACAACTTGCACATCTCAATTTTGTTACGAATGACCTCCCAAGGATCATTGATTTTTATGTCAACAATCCTGGCATGAATGTCAAGTTCACATTGAACAACGAGCAGGGGGAGGCATCTGGATATTACTTTGGATGCGGCAACACTTAAACCTGGACCGGGCTCAAAGACAGAAAAATGGATTGGAAACGGCGACCAGGCAAAGGTCGGCAAAAGACGCGCTCAAACAGGATTTCAAGGATCTGATGGAGGGATTCAAGCTTGTCCTGACAATCCCCTGGACCTGGACGCACACCTTGCAGGAAATGGTTCCAGGCGAAATGCTTGGGCGCGTATATTCGATTGACGCGCTGGGTTCGTTTGTGCTGCACCAGTTGGGTTCAGCCTTTCTGGCTGGGCAACGGACCTGTTTGGTGCGCCGACTGTGTTTTTGATCGGTGGACTGGGGACAATGGCATTTCTCGGTTTATTGCATCCTGCGGCACGCAAACTGGATTGACCATGCAAACACTTTTCTATTTCATTTTCCCGCTGCTCGGTTATCTTTCAGGCTCGCTTCCCTTTTCCATTTGGGTGACGCGCCATGTCAAAAACGTGGATGTGCGCGACGCGGGTTCCGGTCATGCCACAACCACCAACACGATCCGGCAGGCAGGCTTCGGCTGGGGAGCGCTCGTTCTCCTTCTTGATATTGCAAAAGGATTCATCCCAACTTTTCTCGCGCTCACGTTTACACACAATCCGTGGATCATTGCCCTTACAGCCGCCTTTGCAGTTGCAGGCCATTGCTGGCCGCTCTTTGCGCAATTCCGCGGCGGCATGGGGCTGGCAACATTCGGTGGCGCCTTGCTCGCAGCCAACTGGTTTGCATTCGTTATCGGTTTGGGCCTGTTGCTCACACTCACACTCATCATTCATCACAGTGCACGCGCCAGCAGTCTGACCGGTATTTTCATGGCTCCGCTATTTTGGCTGGTCAATTTGCGCGGCATCGAATTCTGGATCGCCATGGCAGGTGGCCTCGTGATTGCCTATCGCTTCCTTATTGACTGGAACCGTCAATACCGCGAACTCTGGCTGGACCGGGAGAAACAATGAAAATTGGAATCGTCACTGACTCCACCTGCGACCTTCCCCACTATTTCGTCGAGCAGCACGAACTGGAAGTCATCCCATCCGTTCTTGTTTTGGATGGCAGGGAATACCTGGATGGCATCAGCCTCTCGCGCGAAGACTTCTACAAACGACTGCCCGCGCTTCGAACACAGCCGACAACTGCCGCGCCATCCGTGGGCGATTTCGCATCCCGATACGACTCTCTCCTCACGCGCGGCGTTGACCACATCCTCTCCATCCACGCCGCAGGGACGTTGACATCCATCCTTAACATCGCGCAACAGGCTGCAAAGGAGTTCGCTGGCAAAATCACAGTACTGGACAGCACGTCTCTCTCACTGGGCCTCGGCTTCCAGGTGCTCGCCGCTGCTGAAGCCGCGGCGGAAGAGCTCGGACTGCAAGCCGCCCTCGACGCGATCGAATCCACGCGCAGGAGGCTCCGTGTTTATGCCGCGCTCGACACCATGGAGAACCTGCGCCGCAGCGGGCGCGTGCCCGGGGCGGTTGCCATCATCGGTGGATTGCTGAATATCAAGCCCATGATCGAACTGGCGAACGGTGAAGTCAAATCCATTGGCCGAGTCCGCACAACCAGACAGGCCAACGAAAAAATGTTGAGTTTTCTGCTACAGGGTGGAAAGTATGAAAGACTGGCAATTCTTCACACGGGCGCAGAACCACGCGCGCGTCAATTCTTGAACGAGCTCATGCAGAAAGCCAGCCAGTCTGTGCCGCGCGACATTTTGATGGTCAACGTGACCACGGTCATCGGCACGCATGTGGGCCCGAATGGGTTGGGGTTTGCAGCAGTGAGAAGGTAACGTGGGGAGTGAACTCTGCCTCTCGCTGGCCCGCAGCGTTGAATCATGATAACCTGCCACACCAGCGCAAGGAATTGAGCAGCAACGTCTGGAAAGAGGCATGCAGCCAGACATCCACATTATGTCCGGGCGTCAATACCGCCACGCGTCCGTTGCCCTCCACCCGCCTCCAGGCACCAGGCTGTTCGCCATGCTCGGACGTTGTGGTCATAAACACATCCGCCTGTGGATCATCCAACGCCATAAAATAATGCTCATCTTTCAGCGTGAACGGGACACTCCCAGCAGAAAGTGGATGGCCCACGCGCGGAGTCATCGTGACCGGACATTGTTCCGGATGATGGGTGAATACTCCCCCCAACAAGCTGCGTAGTACGCGCATCTGATCGTACTCAGCAGTCCCCGAATGGATGGCAACCAGCCCATTCCCCTTGCGCACATAATCTGAAAAGGCCGCCTGCACGTTATCTGTCATCCAGCCCGTTGAGTCGGTTGCAGAGACGTTGTTGGACTTGGTCAGGATCACCAACGGGTACATCAGCATGGTTTCCGGCGACCAATCCCGGGCATTTTCGATCCAGTCAAACGAAAACTCAGTCCCGCTCAATTCCCCAAAACCTTTTCGAGGGACCCGGGCCGGATGCCAATAATCATCGCAAAGAACCAGGGTTTTCATTTTACAAAGGTAGCAGAAAAAGGCTCGCAAATCGCGCACGCCGCGAACCGGCAGTCCCCGCAGGGAGCTG
>JBDTPH010000011.1:0-8587 GCA_039932795.1 Chloroflexota bacterium | reverse complement strand
GCTGGCTACCTCAAGTTGACGTTTCTTCCTGCCAGCGGGTATAATGTCACCGCTTAAAAAGGAGGCTTGTTGTACATGATTACGTATCTGAATATCGCGCTGATTATAATCTCGGTCCTGCTCATCCTGAGTGTGATCCTTCAAAGCAAGGGCGCTGGTTTGGGTGGACTGACAGGTGCTGACGCGGGAAGCGTATTTACCGCCCGTCGCGGTGTGGAACGCTCACTCTTTTGGACTACCATCGTGTTGAGCGTTTTGTTTTTTGGATTGGTCATAACGCTCCTCATCATATCGTAGGTTCAGGATCACTTTTGAAAGGCCGTTTGTTCCGCGCGGCTGGTCTTGCGGGGTGAGCGCGCCTTTCTTTTTTTGTTTATGAAACAATTACGCTGGCAAATACTGGTCGTCCTGGTTACCCTGGGGATCGTTGCTGTGCTGCTGTTCAGCCAGCAAACGCCATCCATTACAGGACCCATCCTTCCGCAGCCTGAACAAGGCGGTGTGTACACCGAAGGACTTGTGGGTTCGCTGGTACGACTCAACCCATTACTGGATTGGAACAATTCAGCTGACCGCGACGTGGATCGTTTGATCTTCAGCGGTCTTGTTCGCTTTGATGAGCAGGGCCTGCCGCAGGCAGACCTGGCTGAGGCATGGGGTGTTGCCCAGGACGGCACAGCCTATAATTTTTCGATCCGACCCAATGCAGTCTGGCATGATGGAACGCCTGTTACGAGTGATGATGTCATCTTCACAGTGGATATGATGAAGGGCGATGCCTCCCTGTATCCGCAGGATGTCAAAGACCTGTGGGGCAAGATCGAAGTGACAAAACTGAACGAAAAGACACTCAAGTTCACGCTGCCCGAACCTTTTGTTCCTTTCATGGACTATTTGACATTTGGCGTTCTGCCAAAACATGTGCTCGAATCGGTTTCCCCCGGTCAAATGGAGCAGGCCGAGTTCAACCTCAAGCCCGTGGGCAGTGGACCCTATCGGTTCGACCATCTGCTTGTGGATGACGGTCAGATCAGCGGCGTGGTGTTGACCCTCTCCACGACGTATTATGGAAATGCCCCCTTCATCGAGCAGGTTGTCTTCCGTTACTATCCGACCTCAGCGGACGCACTGGATGCATACCAGCAGGGTGATGTGCTTTCGGTGAGCCAGGTTACGTCTGATGTTCTGAACACGGTATTGGAAGAACCAAATCTTTCCCTGTACACCAGCCGCATGCCGCAGATGAGTTTTGTATTGTTCAATTTGAACAATTCTGAAGTGCCATTCCTGCAGAATGCAAAAGTACGGCGTGCGCTCATGCTGGGAACCAACCGCCCCTATCTTATCAATACTTTTTTACAGGGACAGGCGATCATTGCCGATGGCCCGATCCTGCCGAACTCATGGGCCTATTACGATGGCACAGAACGTTTCGAGTATGACCCTGAAGCGGCAGTCAATCTGTTGAAGGGTGAAGGGTATGTCATCCCTTCGGGTGGTGGTGAAGTGCGTGCCAAAGAGGCTGAGACGCTCGCCTTTACAATGATGCATCCCGATGATGCCGTCCATACCCAGATCGCGTCGGCCATTCGGGATGAGTGGGCGGCGATCGGCGTCCGCGTGGATCTGCAAGCCGTGCCCTATGACAAACTGGTTTTGGATTCTCTTGCTTCACGCACCTATCAGGCTGCCCTCATTGACCTGAACCTTTCGCGCACCCCTGACCCTGACCCGTATCCCTTCTGGCACCAGGCCGAAGCTACAGGCGGACAGAACTACTCCCAGTGGGATAACCGGGCCGCGAGCGAATACCTTGAACAGGCACGCGTCACAGCAGATTACACACTGCGCACACGGCTCTATCGCAACTTCCAGGTGGTATTTGCGAAGGAACTGCCTGCGTTGCCGCTTTATGTTCCTGTCTATTCCTATGCTGTGGACTCACAGGTCCAGGGCGTGCAAATAGGTGCCCTGTACGATCCGTCTGACAGGTTGACGACCTTCTCGAACTGGTATCTGCTGACTCGCAGAGCACTGGAGCAAACAGACGTTCCAACATCCATACCGTAATCATAAGAGACAGTCGCCATCCAGTGACTGTCTCTTCTTAAATAATCATCAGGAGGAACCATGAGCAATCTTCAAGATGCACTCGGATATGCACACCAGAACCGTGATCGTTTTCTACAGGAGCTGATCGAAGTGCTGAAGATCCCGTCTATTTCAACAGATGCTGAATACAAGAGCCAGGTGCAGCTTGCAGCCGAATGGATGGCGAATCATCTCAAAGGTCTCGGCATCGAGAATGTGGAAGTCATGCCCACCGAGGGCGGACATCCTGTTGTGTATGGTGATTATCTCAGGAAGCCCGGCGCGCCAATTGTACTGGTCTACGGGCATTACGATGTTCAACCCGCAGACCCGCTGGAGTTGTGGGAAACCGGTCCGTTTGAGCCGCAGGTGCGCGGCGACCTGTTGTTTGCACGCGGTTCCTCGGACATGAAGGGACAGGTGCTTGCCACCTTCAACGCGATTGAAGCCGTCATGAAGAGCGGCGGGCTACCTGTCAATGTGAAGTTTTTGCTCGAGGGGGAGGAGGAGATCGGCTCAAAGAATCTCGAACCCTTTCTCAAAAAGCATGCTGACCGATTCAAGGCGGACGTTTCCCTAAACCCCGATGCAGGCATGATGGGCGTGGACATGCCAACCATCACGTATGGCTTGCGGGGGCTCGCTTACTTTGAGATCCACGTCACCGGCCCCAAAGCGGACCTGCATTCCGGTCTGTACGGCGGAGCAGTGCATAACCCCGCTCAGGTGTTGACTGAACTTATTGCAAAAATGCACGATGAAAAGGGACGCATTACACTGCCTGGTTTTTATGACAGTGTGCGCCCCATCAGTGAGCAGGAACGTGCCGACTTTGCACGCCTGCCGAATGATGACGCACATTATTTAGAGCAGACAGGCGTCCCTGCGTTGTGGGGCGAGGATGGATATATCTCCGCAGAGCGCACAGGTGCACGCCCCACGCTGGAGGTCAATGGATTGCTGTCCGGTTGGACGGGCCCCGGCTCGAAGACAGTTCTTCCAGCGAAAGCCATGGCCAAGATCTCGTGCCGTCTCGTCCCTGACCAGACTGCTACAGAAGTGGAGGAGCAGATGGTGCGCTTTATGGAGCAGAACGCGCCAAAGACCGTGAATTGGGAAGTCAAGAAGCTGACGAGCAGTCCGTTTGCGATTGCTGACCTGAACAACCCCGGCGTCCAGGCTATGAAGGACGCCATGGAATCTGCCTGGGGCGTCCGTCCGTTCGTTCGCCGCGAGGGCGGCTCGATCGGCGCGGTGGCGATGCTGCAGCAGATCTGCGGCGTCGAATCTGTGCTGGTAGGTATGGGATTACCGAGTGACAACGTCCATTCACCGAACGAACATATGCATCTGCCAACGTGGCACAAAGGCATTGATGCATTTATCCATTTCTTTTATAACCTGGGTTAAAATCTCTAGCCACCTAACAGTTTTATATTTCTGTCGATTTCCGCTGGTCGAGTAGCCCCGAATGTTCGTAGAGGGGCGTATCGAGACCACAAATTGGCAGGAAATCACTGTTTCACCGGTTACCTTTGGTCTCGATATGGCGGAAAAACGCCGCCTACTCGACCAACGGGCCACTTTTCAAACAAAGTGCCAGGTGGCTAGTAAAATCTGAGAGTTTAAGCCCCTTACCTCGCGGGTTTGTCTCGAGCAAGCAAGGACGGATGAGCCCGCGGCATGTTTTTTATAAAAAGAGAGTACATGGATCATGGAAGATAAGATCATTTCATATGGTGGGCAGGCAGTCATCGAGGGTGTGATGATGCGTGGTCGAAATGCGTTTGCCATCGCCATGCGCGCGCCGGATGGCAAAATCGTTGTCCACAAGGAAGACCTTGCGGCCGTATATCGTTCACGCATCACAAAAATACCGTTCCTGCGCGGTGTCATTCTGCTTTGGGACGCGCTGGGGCTCGGCATGCGGGCGTTGACGCTTTCGGCGAATACACAAACCGGCGAAGATGAAAAGCTCGAAGGCCCCGCGCTTTATCTTACGCTTGGCATATCTCTTGCCGTGGGTGTTGGACTGTTCGTTCTACTTCCTGCCAGTATTGGCGGATGGGCTGAACATTCCCTGGGTTGGGCAAACCTGGCACATAACCTTCTCGAAGGTCTCATTCGACTGGTACTGCTCGTCGGCTATATCTGGGCCATCGGGCATATGCCGGATGTAAAACGACTCTTTGGGTATCACGGCGCCGAGCATAAGACCATCAATGCCTTTGAATCGGGCGCGGAACTTACGCCAGATGTTGTCGCAAACTATCCGATCGAGCATCCGCGCTGCGGCACTGCGTTCATGCTTACCTTTGTGCTGATCTCTATTTTGGTCCACAGCATTCTCGGCGACATGAGTTTTGTTTGGCGACTCGCCAGTCGCGTGCTGTTGATCCCTGTCATTGCCGGGATTGCAGTGGAATATATCCGCTGGACCGCCAACCATCTGGACTCGCCTATTGTGCGCTTCCTCATCAAGCCGAATCTTGCCCTGCAATCCCTGACGACCCGCCAACCCGATACATCCATGCTGGAGGTCGCTATCGAGTCCTTCAAGACCATGAGGAAAGCGGAACAGGAATTTGTTGTGTAGGTCATATTTGTGATGTGGAAAACCGAGCGGACACTGCACGAAAGTGCGGTCCGCTCGGTTTTGTTTATAATGACAGTATGAAATCAAGACCATTCAAAATTGGCTTAACGGTATTCGTCTTTCTCAGCTTATGCATCGGCGGTTATATGCTCTATAGTCGCGGACGTGCCGCACCTCTGCCGATGAAACAAAAACTATATGAAGGCGTGATCCATCGGCGTGTGGTGCACGTTCTCCCACAACCGATGGTCGCACATGTGATCACGATCGATACAAAAGTGAATGGGATCGGCTTTCTTGTCACACCGCCTGATTCAGATGGGGATACGCCACTCAACGCACGCACCACATCCCAATTTCTGGATGAGTTCGGTGTGCAGATCGCGGTCAATGGGGATGGGTTCTCGCCATGGTGGTCACGCAGCATCGCGGACTATTATCCCCATGCGGGCGACCCCGTGGCGCCGTTTGGTCCTACTGCTTCGAACGGGGATGTCTATTGGAACGGCAATGATGATGACGTTGGGACTGCACCAACCCTTTATATCAGCCGCAGGAATGCATTGTCGTTCAACAACAGGCCAAACAACGTCTACACTGCAATTTCCGGTGACCGTATGCTTGTGCTAAAGGGGGAAGCTGTGCCTGGTCTGGACGACGCTGAAATAGAACCGCGTACCGCAATCGGGATCAACCGAAATGGACGTTATCTATATATTATCGTTGTAGATGGACGCCAGCCACTTTACAGTCAAGGAGCAACGTTTCTTGACCTTGCTGAGCTGCTTATCCAACAGGGCGCTTATATGGGAATGAGCATGGATGGGGGCGGTTCTTCAACATTGGTTAGGGAAGGGGAGAATGGTTTGCCCACTCTTTTGAATTCGCCCATTGATAACTACATCCCCGGGCGCGAACGGCCTGTCGGAAATCATCTGGGAATATTCGTAAAATAGGTAGTGAATGGCGCAAGAGTAGATCGTGCAATCGTTGCGCTGTTATGAGCTCAAAGAGCGATTTCGCCGATCTGTTCAAAGTTGACGTCGAACAACTCCTCGGCTTCCATCTCTGCTTCCGCTTCGTTCCAGTCACCGGCCTGAATGCCGCGTTCGCAGTAGGATCTATAAGTGCAGAAGGTGCACTTTTGACGGTCCTCAGTTCGCGGGTAGGAGGACGAGGATTGGATCTCCTCCGAAAGCTTGACCAGCAGGTCCCAATCCCGTTTGTATTGTGCGGTCGAATAGGCAAACCGGGCAGGCTCGTTGGGAAAATCTGCAAACCAGTAGATCATCTCGATCTGCTCAGGCTCGAACGGCTGACCGTTATTTAAATGCGCACCCGCCCTGGCCAGTATGGCACTGTAGACGCGCGTTTGCAGCCGGGCGGAGAGCCATTCGTTGCGCGGCCGCTTGCGGTATGTCTTCCAGTCGTAAATGGTCGC
Organism: Chloroflexota bacterium; assembly: GCA_039932795.1. Lineage (GTDB taxonomy): Bacteria > Chloroflexota > Anaerolineae > Anaerolineales > Villigracilaceae > Defluviilinea. The sequence continues at coordinate 2,459 of JBDTPH010000011.1, read as the reverse complement.
CTTGCCGTTGTGGATGGCGATCAGGTCATATTTGGCGAGCAGGCGATATTTTCCAAGTGGCGCAGAAAGGTTCACTTCGGGGTGCAGGCTGGCGACACTTTGAAGTCCCTGGAGTTCTGGAGCCGCCAGAAAATTGGCCCACCATTTTTGCAGGTTGGTTGTATTGGCAAGCCTGGCAATCTGTTCGGGAGGGATGCCCAGGAAATGCTGTTGTACGAGGCGGTGAAAGTATTCGCCCTCGCGTTGATGTTTCTCGTTTTCAAGCGCGGGCTCAGACTCCATTGCGGGGTAGGACAGGCGGTCCAGATACCGAAGCTTGAAACGCAATGAGCAGTCCACGTAATCCTGCAGGGACGATTGAGAGAGAAGATTTAAAGGGTTTGTTGCCATTTGTAAGAATTGAATTATAGCATTCTCTAAATAGCCTTTACCTGTATTTGAGATGCGTTATACTTTGGGCAGATATACTCTTTTAAGGAGATTTTTTTATGGAATGGCTTGCAGACCCCGCAACCTGGATCGCTTTTTTGACGCTTGTAGCCCTTGAACTTGTGCTCGGTGTGGACAATGTGATCTTCATTTCGATATTGGCGAGTAAGCTGCCGCAGAATGAACAAAAGCGTGCCCGAAGCACGGGTATCATGCTGGCAGTCGTTACGCGTGTTTTGCTCCTGTTTTCGCTTTCGTGGATCATTGGCCTGACAGAGCCGCTCTTTGAAGTGCTGGGTTTTGAAATTTCAGGACGTGACCTGGTGCTGATCGCGGGTGGCCTCTTCCTCCTGTGGAAAAGCGTGCACGAGATTCACCAGAAGCTGGAGGGTGAGGAGGGTCAGGCATCCTCAAAGGTTCGGGCCGCGTTTTGGAGCGTGATCTTTCAGATCATGCTGCTTGATATCGTCTTTTCACTCGATTCGGTAATTACTGCGGTCGGTATGGTGGATGAACTGGCTATCATGGTCGCTGCCGTGGTTATTGCGGCGGTTGTGATGGTGTTTTCGGCTACACCGCTCAGCAATTTTGTCGAGAAACATCCCACGATCAAGATGCTGGCATTGAGTTTTCTGTTATTGATCGGTTTTACATTGGTCGTCGAGGGCCTGCACCAGCACATACCCAAGGGATATATATACTTTGCGATGGGTTTTTCCGTTCTCGTTGAAATGCTCAACCTGCGGCTTCGAAAATCAACAGTTGCTCCGGTCAGCCTGCGTGAACCCTATCGAAGGGCGGTGGCTGGCGGGGTGGCCTCAAAAGTTGAGAGTGTGCCGGCCAGACCTTCTGATACCAAGAGAAAAACGGGAAAGAAAAGGCGATAGAGAGTGGGTCTGTAAAGTAAAACTGAAGTGGACTTGTCCACTTCAGTTTTTTTTACTTCCGGTTGTTGTTTTCCTTCGCCGCTTTAATGAACCCTGAAAACAGCGGGTGCGGCTTCATCGGGCGTGATAAAAACTCAGGGTGGAACTGACTGGCTACCATGAAGGGATGGTCCCTGACCTCGGCGATCTCCACCAGTTTCCCGTCAGGAGACATCCCCGAGAAGACCATGCCTGCCTTCTCAAAATCCTGTTTGTAGGCGTTGTTGAACTCGAAACGGTGACGGTGACGTTCGTCCACTTTTTCCACGTCGTATGCAGCAGCAGCTTTCGTCCCCTCCTGCAGTTCGCACGGATAAAGCCCAAGTCGCATGGTCCCGCCCATATCTGTGATGGCGCGCTGGTCGAGCATCAGGTCAATGATGGGATACTCAGTACTGCGGTCGAACTCGGATGAATTCGCGTCTTCATGGTTGAGGACACCGCGTGCAAAATCAATGCACATCACCTGCATTCCCAAACACAGGCCTAAATACGGCACTTGCTTTTCGCGGGCATAACGTGCCGCCAGTATCTTGCCTTCAATGCCGCGCGATCCAAACCCACCCGGCACAAGGATCCCGTCTGAGTTCTGGATGATATCCCAGCCTTTGTCCTTTTCAAGGTCGGCAGAATGTACCCAGCCGATCTCCACCTCCACGTCGTTGGCTAGTGCTGCGTGTTTCAATGCCTCACGCACAGACATATACGCGTCCTGCAGTTCCACATATTTTCCAACCAGGGCCACCTTCACCGTCGGCTTCGGCTTACGCACCCGTTCGACCAGTTTTTCCCAGGGCTTCATGTCCGGTTTGCTGGTGGCCTGCATGCCAAGCTTTTCAACCAGGTAATCGCCCACCCCCGCCTTCTCGAGAAGTAATGGCACTTCGTATAACACATCGCTGGTGGTCATGGGGATGACCGCCTGTCTTTCCACATCGCAGAACAGCGCGATCTTGTCGCACAATTCCTTGTCCATGGGGTAATCGGAACGGGCGATGATCATATTTGGTGAAATACCGATCGAGCGCAGCGCCGCGACTGAATGCTGGGTTGGCTTGGTCTTGATCTCGCCCGTTGCGCCGATGTACGGCAGCCAGGTAACGT
>JBDTPH010000010.1:0-5350 GCA_039932795.1 Chloroflexota bacterium | reverse complement strand
AATAAACTGCGGACTCGTTGAGTCCGCAGTTTATTATGCAGCCAGGGATTACCTGCGCCTGCCCTTTAGCTCATCCTTCAGGATCAATGTCATCACAACACTGACGATGCTGACCACCAAACCGCCGAGGAACGCGTTCCACCAGACGGGGTCGGAGATGAGCAGGTCGAGGCCGAACGATTGCCCGATGACGCTTGTGAGCCAGAACAGAAATGTGTTGATGACCACTGTAAACAAGCCAAGCGTCAACATAATAAGCGGGCAGGTCAGGAACTGAAGAAGCGGCCGGAACAGAGCGTTTACGAGCCCAAAGATCAGTGCAAGCCAGATGATCGAAACGATTCCGCTTCGCAGGTCGAGCCCCGGAAGGATTAGTACTGCCAGATACAGGGCTATCGCGTTAATAGCCCAACGAAGGATAAATTTTGTCATGGGTTCTCCTCTTTATCGCGCTGCCAAAAGGAGCGCGGGCATTTGATTCATAATACGGAAAAGTTCGCCGCAAGTTGCGCTATGCCCGCATCCACAACAAGGTGCGGCGCGGGTGGAACCCCGCCGCGCGGATCGCATCGGTCATTTCCCCGGCAGGATAATCGAGTGAGAGCGATGACTGATGGGATAAGGTGCGCCGCGCGTGGAGAAGCAGTTGGGTCAACGCTTCGCCATTGGACCCTTCGTCTGTTGCAGCATAAAGTGACTCTGACCTGCCCCCCTGCGGCATCCACGTCAATGTGGCGGCGAGTTCGTTATTGCAGACCGCGGCCCATTGTTTGATATTAAAGTCGATAAATAACATGTAAAACCAATTCCACAAACCCGGCTGAAGGGCGTTGAAGTTCCATGAATGGTACCAATTCAAAGCTTCGGGGTAGATGCGGCGCAGCCAGTCCAGTTGAAAAGGCCAGAAGCGCGGCTGACGCGCAACAATCTGGACGTCCGTTTGCGGCGTGGAAAGGAATCTGTCGGGCGTTGCCCGCCACGTGGTGCGGCGCGCGATCTCGTGAAATCCCAACCTTTCATACAGTTTAATCGCCCCCAGGTTGTCATCGCGCACATGCAGCCAGATGGCGGCGGTATTCTTGGCGCGGGCTTGTTGCATGGCGCGTTCGGTGAGGGAGTGGCCAATACCACGCCGACGGTAGTCGGGGTGAGTTGCCACGTTTGCAATGAGGTAGATGCGTTTGGCATGGTCACGGAAGGAGATCAGGCTGGCATTGCCGACGATGCGCCCATCCTGCTCCCAGATGTAGCCCATCATCGGCAGGGACGCAGTCTCGGTCATGTGTGAAGCCCACTTGAGGAAACTGTCATCGTGGCTGGCACGGCGCATATCCGAAAGGTAGCGCTGACCGTCGTTATCCATCGTGGACGAGAAACACAGCTCGATCAGGTCCGCCACTGCCGTCAGGTCGCGCAGCACATTCAGCGGACGTATGTTCGGGTGGTCATTCGCCTTCACAGGAATTGTGATGGAGCTCATTTGGCCGATTATAGCGCGTTGTGGGAATTTTTAAATAGGCCAGTTGGAAGGAGATCGTTGAGACTTCCCCCGGACGGTTCACTCATCATCTGGAGTTATATTCCACAAGCGATCTGGATGATGAAGTCAAAACCTGGCTGCAGGCTGCATGGGCACAGGCAGGTTGAAGCTGCCGGACAGCTCTCCCCAATGTCAACGGCATATCTCGTTACATCCCAACGAATTCCATAAATCTAATACTCCTCTTACGCCCTGCTGATAATCTGGAGGTGCGGTTTTGTTATAATGCCCGCATGGTAGGAGGCCCGTGAGGTCTCCATGTGGAATTGACAGAAAACGTCTTTGTCCGCGCAATTGTCAGGCGGGAATGGCGTGGGTAGGACCTTTCAGGTCTCGAACTAAAAAGGACATTTCCCTATGATGCGATTTGACAGATTTACAGAAAGAGCACAGGAAGCTGCCCAACGCGCTGCCGAGATCATCCAGCGCTACGGCCATAACCAGATCGATACTGAACACATCCTGCTGGCACTTATCGAACAGCCAGGCGGGGTGATCCCCCAAATTTTGGAAAAGCTGAGCGTCAGCGGTGAGGCACTGACCGAAAGGCTGGACGCCACCCTGCGCGCCAGCCCGAAAGCCAACATCTTCGGCGGTGGCGCCGGCCAGATCTTTATCACACCGCGCGTCAAGCGCATTATTGACCTTGCCAACGAGGAGGCTAACCGGCTCAAGGATGAATACATCTCCACCGAGCATATCTTCCTCGCCATTCTTACAGAACGGAATACACCTGCGGCGCGCATTTTGGAATCTGCCGGGCTGACGCGTGACCGCGTCTATGCCGCGATCCAGGACCTGCGGGGCGGGCAGCGCGTCACAGACCCCCAGGCTGAATCACGTTACCGCACACTTGAGAAATACTCGCGCGACCTCACCCAGATGGCGCGTGAAGGCAAGCTTGATCCTGTCATCGGGCGCGACAACGAGATCCTGCGTCTCATCCAGATCCTTTCCCGCCGCACCAAGAACAACCCTGTTCTGATCGGTGAGGCAGGCGTGGGCAAGACCGCCATAGCAGAGGGTCTCGCGCAGAAGATCGCCAACAATGACGTGCCGGAGATCCTTTCAGGCAAGCGTGTCGTGGCGCTGGATCTGGGTTCGATGATCGCAGGCTCCCGCTTCCGCGGCGAATTTGAGGAAAGACTCAAGGCCGTGATCGAGGAAGTGCAGCGCTCACAGGGCGAGATCATTATGATGATCGACGAGCTGCACACGGTTGTCGGAGCAGGAGCCGCCCAGGGCGCCATGGACGCGTCAAACATGCTCAAGCCAGCCCTTGCGCGCGGTGAATTGCAGACCATCGGCGCAACCACGCTGGACGAGTATCACAAGTACATTGAAAAGGATGCTGCGCTCGAACGGCGCTTTGCACCCATTTATGTCGAAGAGCCCTCTGTGGATGACACGATCAAAATGTTGATGGGCTTGCGCGACCGCTACGAAGCGCACCACAAAGTCCGTTATGCAGATGAGGCGCTGGTGGCCGCGGCCCGTCTGGCTGACCGTTATGTTACCGATCGGCGCCTGCCTGATAAGGCCATTGACCTGATGGATGAAGCTGCGGCCAAACTGCGAGTGGCTCTCTATTCCATGCCGCCTGATCTTAAGGCCATGAAGACCGAAATTGACAAAATGCAGGCCGAAGAGGAACAGGCCGGCCTGGAGCGCGATTACGAGCGCGCCGCGCAGAAGAAATCCGAACGCCTGCGACTCGATGAGGAATATCACGAGAAGCGCGATAAATGGGAATCGGAACACCAGCTCGATGAAGTGGTGGATGTGGATGACATTGCATCCGTTGTCAATCAGTGGACAGGCATCCCGCTCAGCCAGATGATGGAAAGCGAGTCTGAAAAACTCCTGAATATGGAAGCCCGCCTGCATGAGCGAATTATCGGCCAGGAGGAAGCCATCCATGCCATCTCTGACGCCATCCGCCGTGCACGCTCAGGCTTGAAGGACCCCTCACGTCCGATTGGTTCATTCGTCTTTATCGGTCCATCGGGTGTGGGCAAGACAGAACTGGCGAAGGCCCTGGCCTGGTTCATGTTCGATGACGAAGAAGCGCTCGTACGTATTGACATGTCTGAATATCACGAACAGCATACCGTGAGTCGACTCTTCGGGGCACCTCCGGGATACGTCGGGTATGAGGAAGGCGGTCAATTAACGGAAGCAGTCCGAAGGCGTCCGTATCGTGTCATCCTCTTTGATGAGATCGAGAAGGCGCATCCGGAAGTCTGGAATGCACTGCTCCAGATCCTGGATGATGGCCGTTTGACGGATGGACAGGGCAACATCGTGGACTTCCGCAACACGGTTCTTATCATGACCTCGAACCTGGGTACCGAGTATGTACGGAAGGGAGGCACGTTGGGCTTCCTCCAGCAAAAGGCATCCAATGAGGAGCGCGAGTCACACGATAAGATCGAGAAGGCGCTCAGAGGCGCCTTCCGCCCCGAGTTCCTCAACCGCATCGACGAGATCATCATGTTCTCGCCGCTGTCGCTTGAACAGATGGAAGAGATCGTCGTCCTGCAATTGAAGGAAGTACAGGACCGCCTGAATGATTACAATATCACTGTTCAATTAACGGACACCGCCCGCCAGTGGCTCGCCAAGGAAGGGTATGACCCCGCATTTGGCGCACGTCCGCTGCGCAGGGCAATCCAGAAACATGTGGAGAGTCCGCTGTCAGTGGAGTTGCTAAGCGGCAAATTCAAGGATGGCGCGACTGTCGAGGTGGACGTGGATGAAGAGAATACTAAGATCATCTTCCATACCTCTGTAGCACTCAAGAAAAAGAGCAAGCAACACGCAGACGCATAATAAAAAAGTGGGAGCAGTTGAATAGACTGCTCCCACTTTTTTGGGCAAACTTCCTAATCAGGAGTTTATCCATTCAGGGTAAGATGGACGAAATTATTCAGGAGATGTAATTTGATGGAAACCAACAACCGATCTTCAGCTGTTCCCAAGCTTGTGGGGGGAATTGTGGCAATCCTTGTATGTTGCGCGTGTGCATTGATCCTGGGCGCAGGGGTGGTAATGTACAGGGCATATCAGCAAATACCCGGCGATGTGCCCACCCTTTTTCCTCCCAATAACGATTCCGTCACTGCCGAGCCCACTGTGGAACTTGACCGTACGCCCGCCGATTCGGCAACCGTAGAGACTATGGAAACGCTCCAGAACACCCTGGTTCCCGAAAACGATCCGTATGAGCTGGCCTGCCGCTTGCAGGGCACCTGTAATGTCTCAACAACGGTTCCGGCGAAAAATTATCAGTTGGGGGACACGGAAAATTTCTGGGTCACGAACTCGGACACAGTGGAGCATACCCAGATCACTGCCACCCTTCTCTACATTACACCCCACAGCTATTTTTGGGCGCAGGATGGCACAGATGTGAACGACAGCGAAGTAAAAGCGTTGATGGACACATTCGAGAACAAGATCTATCCCACCAACCGCGAATTTTTTGGCAGCGAGTGGACTCCCGGCGTGGATGACGACGAACATATCTATGTGATCTACGCGGGGGGACTTGGACAAAACGTGGCGGGATATTTCAACTCTACAGATGCGTTCAACCCTGTGATCAAGGAATACTCCAATGGTCACGAGAGCTTTGTTTTCAGCACCACGCAGGATCTTGCATCTGAATTTACCTACTCCGTTCTGGCCCATGAATTTGTGCATATGATCCAGTTCCCGTCTGATCGCAATGACGCAACCTGGATAACAGAGGGCTTTGCAGATGTTGGAGCGTTTATTAATGGCTACGGAGTTGGCAATCACGATTGG
>JBDTPH010000009.1:0-10892 GCA_039932795.1 Chloroflexota bacterium | reverse complement strand
ACGAACGGTGTGAGCGTAGCGCAGGGTCTCGGTTTTAAGTCGCAGAGATGCTTCGTGGAGTTTATCCTGAGCAAAGCCGAAGGGCTCAGCATGACATGACAGAAAGTTAACCGATTAAGGTTAATCCGAATAAGTGATGTTGTCTTCAGCCAATGCACACTCTGCGGTCAATGTGCTGGCGGCTGCCCGGAGGGTATAGATATGCTATCCATTATGCGATCCATTCGTACGATGGGAAGTACCGCTGGAGTTGCACCCCAGGACTCTGTCACGCCCATGGTTGGTAACCGTTAGAATAGCAATTGCCGCCCAATTCGTTAACTGAAACTACTGAATTTTGAATTAATAACTTCCACCAAGTCCATGTCGTTGCGAGCGCACTTTGCGAAGCAATCTCCTGTTTTCAATCAAATTTGCGGCTAGATGGAGCCTTGAGATTGCTTCCCGAAGGCTCGCAATGACATAAAAAATGGAAATTAATTTTTCAAACATCGGTAATACTTAACCCAGGAAGAATAAAAAATGCGCCGGTTTGGCGCATTTTGGTTTAATCCGTTAAACAGCTTTTTTATCAAAATTCAGAAATACCCTGGTAAGAAAATAGGCGGCGAGCAGGGTGAACGCGATCAAAGCAAGGAAGAAGCCGATGATGGCATAGTTGCCCGAATTGAAGATCGGCGACGGGGGTGGGTGCATAACGTTGTCAGCCGTCGCAAAGATCAGGCGCAATACAACGATGAAGAGGATGTTCGCGACAGATGTGATCCAGTTTGTGTTGATCAGCCAGAGTCCCACCTGCAGGAGGACGCCTGTCACGGCGAAGATCATCGCCAGGCGGAAGCGCGGCTCGGCAAGGAAGAGGCCGTTCCAATTGGAATCCATGGCCCAGAGCGAAAGCGGAAGATAGGTTACCCAGAAGAAGATACCTGTGCGCCCGAGCGCGGCAGACCATTGATGGAAGATGTCGCGTTTTGTGATGAGGGCGATCACGCCTGCCAACGCCGCGGCGGCAAACGCCAGCTCTGCGCTGAGCACCCATGCCCCGTGCAGGTATACGATCCGCACATTGGAACCAAGGGATTTCTCTTCGGGCCCGAACAAAGCTAGAAGAGCAATTACAATTACAGTAGCAATGAAGAAGATGAGAGAAGTTTTGATTTTCGACATTGCTCGATTTTACTCTACAAAGAGAATCAGCTGCCACAGAGAACACTGAGAAATCGTTTTTAGAATCTCTTTGTCGCAGTGTCTCTGTGGCTAACGCTTCGACTTCGCTACGCTCCGCTCAGCGCGAGGACAACCTATGACCCAACAACCACATGCCAGTATTGCCCTGGAAAAATTAAATATCCCTCATCAGATCTTTATTCATGAGACACCTGTCACGTCGTTTGAGCAGGCTGCTGCGGACCGCAACCAGCGACCGGAACAGATCGTGCGCAGCATCCTCTTTCAGATCAGGACTGACGAGTTCCTGATGGTACTTGTCGGCGGGCCGTCGCAAGTGGACTGGAGAAAACTACGTCAGCTTGTGAAGCGGTCGCGCATCCGGATGGCGACAGAGGATGAGGTACTGAAGGTGACGGGATATCGCATTGGGACGGTGAGTCCGTTTGGGATGAGGAATCAGGTCCGGGTTCTGATCGATGCAAGCGTTCTAGTGGAGGAGGAAATATCCATCGGGTCAGGAATCCGTAATACGGCGATCATCCTGAAGAGCGCGGATCTGCAGCGTGCGGTGGGGGAAGTGGAAGTTGTGTCAGTCGGTGAGAAATCAGGCTGATGACCTAACAATCGAAGAAATCCTTCCATGTCTGGCACACGGGTGAAATCAGGAAATTCAAAACAAACACAATGTTGTAGAATATCAGTAGATATTCTGACTGTGGACATATAGCCAATGTGGCATCGTTTTATAAACCCAAGATTTCGTTTGTACAGACTAAGATCGCAATTGATCCTGACGTTTCTGGCTGGCTTTCTGGGGATCGGCATTGCGGTGGGCCTGCCTGTCATCCTATTGATCGATCGCCAGGCAGCCTCCCAGGCGCAGCTTCTCCTGGATCAATCGGTAGTTGCATCCCGGGCGTTCATCGCCAGCGAACAGTCCAATCTGCAGAGTCTTGCACTTCTTGTTTCACAGCGCCCCACCCTGACGCGATTATTGGAGGAACAAAGTTTTTCCTCGCTGAAGGATTATCTGGATACTTTGCGGGAAGGTGCGAACCTGGATCTCGTTTTGGTTTGTTCGGATGGAAGGGATGTGACCGGATCTGAGCAGAACATTTCCCTGGTTGAGTTTTGCAGTGAAGACGAGCCATCGGGGTATGTGGTTTTACAGCCTGCGGATGATTGGTACCTATACTCTTCGGCAGACGTGGAACTGTTGCAAGAGTCCAGCTACAAAGTGATCACAGGCAAGAAGACATCCTCGATCCTCACAGAACTTCAAAACGAGACTGGACTCCGTTATTTCCTGGTCCGGCAAAATCAGCTACTGGATGCCAGTGACCCGGCCATCGAGATTTCATCCCCCCTGACCGGTGGCATGTTGCTTAAAGCAGGCCAGGGTGCGGAACTTTCCCTGAAGCAGCGTTCCTTTGAGATCAATGATCACCGCTATCTGCTTGCAATTCTTGAACTGGATTCATCCTTGAAGATCGACCTGATCAGCGCTCTCAATGTGGATAATCAGATTGCCATCCAGCAGGATTTGAGCAGAAGTTTGATCGCCGGACTGTTCTTTATTGTCCTGATCACATCTGCACTGGGAGTCTGGCAGGCTCAGCGAATCAGCCGACCCATTGTTTCCCTGGCAGACTCGGCCGTCAAATTCCGTCAGGGCAACTTCGACACACCCCTATCGATCCAATCCTCGTTATCAGAAATCAACCTGCTGGCAAATACGCTGGAGGACGCGCGCGTTGCGCTCCAGCACACCATGAAACAGCTTCAGGCCGAAAAGACCTGGATCGAGCATTTGCTCAATTCAATCGTGGAGGGGATCCTTACGCTGGACAGCCAAAATCGGATCACATTTGCCAGTGCAGGTGTAGGCAAAATCATAGGGTATGAACCCGATCAAATCATCGGGCAAAAAGCCGATCATGTCTTTTTACCCAGCGATGGCGAGGTGACTTTCACCGCTCAACTTCCAGAAGCAGGGCAGCAGCGACGCGTCTCTGTGAAGCCAGGAAACGGGCAGGAGATGTTGCTGTCCATTTCCAAAGCAAATCTTATCCCGCCTGAGGCCAACAGTGCAAACCGCGCCCTTGTCATTCGGGATGTGACCAACGAGGAATATGTCCATCGGCTGCTGGGCGATTTTATGGCAAATATCACCCATGAATTCCGAACTCCACTCGCTGCACTGGAAGCATCCTCCGAATTATTGTTGGATAACCTGCATAGTCTTTCGCATGCTGAAATAGAAGAATTACTGGTTTCGCTAAACTTGGGCATTATCAACCTGCAAACACTGATCGACAACCTGATCGAAGCGGCAAGCATTGAAGCGGGACGGTTCAAAGTCCATATTCAAAACATTCCTTTTGAAGCAATCTTGAATGAGGCGCAGGAGATGATCCGTCCCCTGGCGCAAAAGTATGGGCTGCGGCTGGTTTCAGCACCGGTTCCAGAACCCATCCATGTCATGGCAGATCAAAGAAGGACCGTCCAGGTGCTGGTCAATTTGCTTTCAAATGCCATCAAGCATAGTCCGGAGCATGGCCTGATACAGATCAATCATTCGATCACGGATGGAACCCTTCGTATTGAAGTCACAGATGAAGGGGGCGGCGTCCCGCTGGACCAGCGCAAAAACCTTTTCCGCCGATTTGCGCATTTGGAAGCCACACATGAACGAGCCAGGCAGGGCGCAGGGTTGGGGCTCTCTGTAGTGAAGGCAATTATTGAAGCCCAACATGGAGAGGTTGGGATCAGGGACCTTCCAGGCGCAGGCACTTCCTTTTGGTTCACACTGCCGATCGCAGGTCTGGATCAGAAATGAAAGTATTGGTCGTGGATGATGATCGTGTGCTCGCGGATCTGGTGAGCTTCACACTTCGACGCGCCGGCTATGAAGTCGTTGCAGCTGGCGACGCGGTCAGCGCACTGCGGCGTTGGACTGAGGATCAGCCTGACCTGATCATTCTGGATATTAATCTGCCGGGCCCAGCGGAACTTCCGAATGGCTTTGCGATATGCCGGCGGATACGAGAGGTATCAGATATCCCGATCATTCTGCTGACCGTGCGAGGTGAGGAAAAAGATATCGTTGATGGATTGGAAGCGGGGGCAGATGACTACATCTTGAAACCATTCAGTCCGCGCCAGTTGGTGGCACGCATCCAGGCAGTGACGCGGCGATTCCATACTACGAACAATTCACGCCCAGCCAGGCTGTCAGTTGAGGGTCTGGATTTCAACCCCAAGCTCCGCGAGGTATACCTGGCAGACGGAACGTCCAAAACACTGACCCAATTGGAAAGCCGGCTGCTGGAATCCCTGATGTTAAATGCCGGCCAGGCACTCACCTTCGACGATCTGATCAGCGACGTGTGGGGCTCAGGAGGAGGGACAGCCGAGATGTTACGTCAGCTCGTGCGGCGGCTGCGCGCCAAGATCGAGAAAGACCCAACAAATCCATATTACATTCAAAATTTGCCCGGTCTTGGATATGCGTTTTTGCTAAAACGATAAAAGCTGATGAGTAAAGCTGGGGGAAATACAGACTGAAATTGTCACTGGTTTGTCACACGGATGTCACTGGGCTGGTCACACCTCACGTGTATGCTGTATTGAATCTTCCATGTTGAGGTGAATATGTCCATTCTTCTTGAAGGGGTAAGCAAGCGATACGCTCAACAGACCGTCGTCAACAATGTCTCCCTGGAGGTAAAGGACGGTGAGTTTTTCGTGCTCCTGGGTTCCAGTGGAAGCGGAAAAACGACTGTATTAAATATTATTGCAGGTTTGGTTTCGGCAGATGAGGGTCGTATTTTCCTGCACGATCGGGATGTTACAAATCTGTCCACACAGAAACGCAAAGTCGGGTTTGTATTTCAGAACTATGCTCTTTTTGAATATATGACCGTCGCTGAAAACATCGAGTTCGGTCTTCAGATCCGGAAGGTGCCCAGAAAAGAGCGGCAAATTAAACGCGACCAGCTTCTGGAACTGGTGGGACTGGTCGGCTTAAGCGAGAGAATGCCGCGCCAATTATCTGGAGGTCAGCAACAACGTGTCGCGCTGGCCCGTGCGCTGGCATTGGAACCAGATGTGTTGCTGCTTGATGAACCCCTGGGAGCGCTGGATGCAAAAATCCGCACAGAGCTGAGACGTTCCCTAAAAGCCATTCAAAGAGAGTTGGGCGTGGCGGCCATACTGGTTACGCATGACCAGGAGGAAGCATTCGATCTGGCCGATCGGATCGGCATTATGAGCTATGGCCGATTGGTTGAGGTGGGAACACCGCGTGATCTTTACCTGCAGCCACAAACCGAGTTTGTGGCTTCCTTTCTCGGAACTGCAAACGTTCTGTTGGGTCAAACGGAGGGGGAGAAAATCCAGATTGGTCCACATATTTTTGGACTTACCCGGGAGGCCACGCAATTTAGCACAGATGGCCGTGTACAAGTCGTATTCCGCCCGGAAGATGTGGCGCTGGCCAGCAGCAGAGAGGATTTGGACTGTCCCCCATTGGCCGAGGGAGTGGTCACAAGCATGGGATTCAATGGGCCGTCTGAGCGAATCAGGCTTGAGCTTCCGGCCATCCCGGGGGTTCGAGCCATTGCCCCGGCAGTTCCCTTTGGGAGTCAAAGCATTACGATTGATGCCAGCCGTCCACCCGAACAAGCCCTCGCATTCCCTCTCTCTGTAAATGATAAGGCATGGGTTGGAATTCGGCGCCTGCATGCGCTATCCCATCCGGGGTTAAGTTATCTGGTCGTGACCGATGGCTCCCTACGCAGTCAATCAGCCATCAGCCTGGGTGGTTATCTGGCGCGCATGTCACACGCGCGAATGACTCTTCTTGGGGTCGGCAAAGACGAAGCCTTATTGGACTCATACCTTCAGGATGCCCGCAAACAAATAGGGAGTGGAATGGCCTCCGTTCAAGTGCGCACGGATCGAGCGTCCATCCCTGTCTCCATCGCAAGATCCATAGAGCAAAACCCTGTTGACCTTGTGATCGCCGGTTGGAGACCCGTGGAGGGGGTCAACATGGCGGAACAGATTCTGCAGGCCGGTGATCATCATCTGCTGCTGGCAGCCCACCCAGGCGCACGCTTTGAAAAAGCCCTTGTGTGTGCGGCAAGCGGGGAGCCAGGCAAGGATGACGTTCTGTTTGCCGGCCGTTTACTTCGGCATCTCGGCGCTCGCGCCATGCTGCTTACTGTGCTGGGCAGTGCATTAGAGGATGAATATCAGCGCCAGCGAGTGGAACGATTTATAGCAGGCGGTGTGAAAAGCCTCGAGATGTTCGGGGTGCCCACGCAGAGTGAAATACGGATTGGAAATCCTCAAAACGAAATCATTGAAGAGATCCGTAAGGAAGAATGCGATCTTGTGATCCTGGGCGCACCGCTCCCTCAAAAAGACGGGCGCACTGTACTCAGCGGACTCATTGAAGGCATTATGAAAAATGCCGGTAATTGCTCGATCCTGATCGTCAGGTCACATCACTTAAGAAACACGGTCATACACAATTATTCAGATTTACTTCTGTCCACATACAAAGGTTAAAAAGGACAACATATGTTTTTCAAATTACATAAAATACTAACACTCTCTCTTATATCGATCGCCCTGATCACCACAGCTTGCTCTGGGGGCACATCGACGCCAGCCAATGCCACAGAAGAACCAGCAGCCGCTGATAGTGTTACGTTAACTCTGGCTGCCTATACGACTCCACGTGAAGCCTATGGCGAGATCATTCCATTGTTCCAGGCCTACTGGAAGGACAGGACCGGTCAAACAGTGACGTTTGAAGAATCCTATCAAGGCTCTGGTGCACAATCACGCGCGGTAGTCGAAGGGTTTGAAGCGGATATCGTGGCACTGTCCCTGGAAGCCGATGTCACACGCATAGAAGATGCCGGGTTGATCACACATGACTGGCGGAGCAAACCTTATGGCGGCATGGTCAGCACCTCGGCAGTTGCGCTTGCTGTGCGTGAAGGCAACCCGAAGAATATTCAGGACTGGGCTGACCTCGCACAGCCTGACCTGGAGATCCTGACACCAAATCCGAAAACCAGTGGCGGCGCGATGTGGAATGTGCTGGCACTCTATGGCGCGGCCAGGCGCGGTCACGTGGAAGGTTATACAGCAGATGACACGGGAGCCCAGGATTTTCTACTCGCTGTGCTGCAAAATGTCACTGTAATGGACAAGGGCGCGCGCGAATCGATCACCAACTTCGAAAAGGGTATTGGCGACGTCGCGATCACGTATGAGAATGAAGTCCTCGTGGGTCAGCAATCCGGGGTTAATTATGAACTGGTGCTGCCCACTTCAACCATACGGATCGATAATCCGGTGGCAGTTGTGGACGCATCCGTGGATAAACACGGGACACGCGAAGCAGCAGAAGCGTTCGTGGACTTTCTCTTTACCAAAGAGGCACAGGAGGTTTTTGCAAAGTATGGTCTGCGCTCGTCTGACCCGCAGGTTGCTGAGGCAACAGCAGCCACCTATCCATCCATCGAGGATCTGTTCACAATTGGAGATTTCGGTGGTTGGAATGAAGCGACTCCTACATTTTTTGGCGAGGCCGGTATTTTTTATGAGGTATTCGGCCGGGTGCAGGGCGTTCAAGTCGGTGAGTAAATAATCCAGTAGCAGGTGATGGCTGCCTGGCAGAGGAGCTATGGGCGGGCAGTCATCACCGGACCTGAAAAATGAATTTACAAACGTCAATCACACCTGCTACCAATAAATACAATCCACCGTTCGCGTGGGATACATGGGGAGTCCGTTTTGTCGCGCTCAGCTATCTGATGCTGCTGCTGATCATCCCACTGCTTGTCATCCTGCAGGACGGGCTGAAGGAAGGGCCGATAGAATTGTGGCGGCAGGTCACATTGCCCATGGCCTGGCATGCCCTTCGGCTTACCCTGTGGACTGCTGCCGTCATGACTGTGCTCAATACGGTCATGGGTACCCTGACGGCATTTGTACTTGTACGATACAGCTTCCCCGGTAAGACGATCCTGAACGGGATTATTGACCTGCCTCTGGCAATTCCAACCCTGGTAACAGGTGTGATGCTGGTGATCCTCTTCGGACCGCAGGAGACTCTGGGTGCCTGGCTGAAAGAACAGTTTGATTTCTCAGTGATCTTTGCCCCGACTGGGATCATTCTGGCTCTGCTGTTTATCACCTTCCCCTTCGTGGTGCGTTCGGTACAACCCGTGCTGATGGAGCTTGACCGTACCCAGGAGCACGCGGCTGCCACACTCGGCGCGGGTGGCTGGACGATCTTTCGTCGCATCATTCTCCCGCCGCTCACTTTGCCGGTCATTACGGGCGCATTGCTGAGTTTTGCCCGCGCGATCGGTGAATTCGGTTCGATCGTTATCGTTGCCGGTAACATTCCTTTTGTTTCACAGACTGCGGCCGTTTATGTGTTTGGTGAAGTGGAATCAGAGAACCGCTTGGGAGCCAGCGCTGTCTCCATCGTCATGGTCGCGATTGCCTTTAGTATGCTCATGTTCGCCGACTACCTGCGCAGGCGTTCCAAAAAGGGAAACTCATGAGTATTACAAGCTCTTCACGCGCCAAAACCATACAGGCACAGGGATTTTTTTCAACCTGGATGGATGGAAATAAAAGGAAATTGGGGAAATGGACATTGATCACGCTGGTTGTTTCCTATGTCGCTTTTCTGATATTGACGCCCATTATTGCATTAGCGGTTGGAGCTTTCGAACGAGGCATCGGCGCAAGCCTGTCTTCCCTGAACGAGCCTGGGGTCCTTAGGGCGTTTTGGAACACATTGTGGATCAGTCTGATCGTGGTCATCATCCATACCATCTTTGGCACAGTAGTAGCCTGGGTGTTCGTGCGTCATCGTTTCCCGGGTCGCAACCTGATCAACGGTTTGGTGGATATGCCATTTGCTGTCTCGCCTGTGGTCGTAGGATACATGCTATTACTGCTTTTCGGTCGTAATGGCATGCTGGCTCCGATGCTCGAGGCGTTGGGGATCCGGGTGGCGTTCGCGATGCCGGGCATAGTCATGGCGACGCTGTTTGTCACGCTTCCATTCATGATCCGGGAATTGATCCCGGTATTGGAAGCTTTCGATACCCGACAGGAACAGGCAGCTGCCACCCTGGGAGCAGGCAGCTGGCAGACCTTCTGGCGCGTGACCTTTCCCGCCCTGCGCTGGGGCATGATCTATGGAGTTACACTGACCTTTGCTCGCGCACTGGGTGAGTTTGGCGCAGTGTTGGTTATCGGCGGAGGTGTCCAGGGGCATACGGAAACAGCCACGTTATTCATTTACCGTGCCCTGGACGAACGACAGTATATCGGCGCATATAGCGCGGCACTGGCATTGGGATTGTTCTCGCTCGTCCTGGTCCTGGGTTCCGACTGGCTTCGGCGAAGAAGACGCTGACCACTCACTACACACTTTTGGGTGAGCCTGGAAGTTGGAGAAATAAAAGGCAAGAATAAAAAAGCAAGAATGACGATCATTCTTGCTTTTTCAATCTCATCATATATATATTTCAAATAATCGGGATTTCCCCCTGGCAGAATATGATCGCTATTTGTGCAATAGCCGCATCAGAAACACATAGTTACTCCCGGCCATGTTCTCATCCTAACCCATTATAATAATCACACCATGGAGAACCAGTAATGAAATCCCTGCGCTGCGTGTTTATTTTGTTATTGACCGGGTTCGCGTCCCTTGCGCTCGTTTACCAGCCAGCGAGAGCACAAGCTGATGAGCCGCTCGTCCTCGTAATGACTGCCGATGGACCCATCATGCCTCCCATGCTGGAATACGTCAAACGCGGCATTGAGACCGCGCAACGTCGCGAGGCTGAAGTCCTGATCATCCAGCTCAACACGCCGGGTGGACTCATTTCCATCATGGAACAGATCAATTCACAAATCCGCGCCAGCAGTGTGCCTGTTGTTATTTTTGTCTCACCCAGCGGAGGAATGGCAGCTTCTGCGGGAGCGGTAATCACAATGGCAGGTCACGCCTCGGCCATGGCGCCGCAGACCATCATTGGTGCGGCGAGTCCTGTTGGCGGACAAGGGGAAGACCTGGATGAGACCATGAAATCCAAGGAAATGGAAGCACTGACAGCCTCTGTTCGTACATACACAAGTTCACGCGGCGAAAAAGCGACGGCTCTTGCCGAATCGATGATCACAAGTGCTGAGGCTGTTACAGAGCAGGAAGCACTCGAAGCCGGCCTGATCGATTTTGTTGTGGATAATGTTGACGACCTGCTTGAAGCCCTGAATGGCTTCAGCGTTCAAATGAGTGACGGGCCACGTACGCTCGATACGACCAGCGCTCAGACCGCTTCGCTCGATATGCGTTTCATTGAGCAACTCCTGTTGTTCCTCACAGATCCAAATATTGTCTTTACCTTGTTATCCGTGGGAACCATGGCGATCCTGCTCGAGATCTCAAGCCCGGGTGGGTGGGTTGCAGGGTTTCTTGGCGTTGTTTTGGTCACTGTCGCGACCTACGGGATGGGTGTGCTGCCTGTCAACTGGTTTGGCATGATCTTCCTGCTGACCGCGTTCGTTTTATTCATCCTGGATATTAAAGCGCCCACTCACGGGGCGCTGACAGCTGCCGGCGTTATATCGTTCATTGTAGGCGCGCTCGTATTATTCAACTCTCCAGGGGC
>JBDTPH010000008.1:0-6870 GCA_039932795.1 Chloroflexota bacterium | reverse complement strand
GGGAAACGGAACGTCAGCAAACATACCAGTAGGTGATGGAGTGGGATCAAAGTTGCCCAAGGCACGCTCTATAAACACAGCCATCTCTCCACGTGTTACAGTCTTTTGGGGACAGTACATTTTCGGATTTTGTGAGCAACCAACTGTAATGCCGGCCCTGGAGAATGCCTCTATGTAACGGTGGAACATATGGGTGGTCGGTACATCACAGAACGTAGCAGGCATAGGATCTTCCTCCACACGCGCGATCACTTCCACTTCGCCAAGCCCGGCGACATCTCCATTCACAGAGTTGAACTCAATGCGCACAACCCTCGCAAGTACATCATCGAAGTTTACATCAGTGCCATTCTCTGATAAGGCGCCTGAGATGGTGTTCGCCACCTGTTGGGTACCCGCCATATCACTATATAACCGCACATTGGTTTCCAGAATTTTTATTGGGGAATCAACCGCGGGAATATTATAGAGACGCACAGTGCGAACCGTTACAGGTACAGGAAAGGTCAACTGAACCCACTGGGTGTTGGGATGCAAGCCTGATTTGCTCAGCCAATATTTCTGAGATTTGTTCGATGGCAAAGGCAGTTTTACACGGCGGTCGATCAAACCGTTGCTATGAGCCAGAGAGGTAGCCAGTGAGGAAACTTTGAGCGATGCACCAGGCCCAAGATTGGTCCATTTGGCATCTTCGGGATTCTCAGGTACGGGGATCATGCTATGACCTGCGTGACAGCCCACACAACGTACCACTTCACCTGGACGGCCAAAGTTCATCCCGGCCACATGCGCGGCACCGCCCAACTCATCAGGCGTGACAGTTTTCCCAGTCAGTGGCACCGTATAACACGAATTTGCACTACGGACCTGCTCAAACAACGGCACATTGGCAGGAGAATTCGTTGTGATCGAACCATCTGCTTTGACCGGCAACTCCTTCAACAAAATGGGCCAGTCCAGGCTTTCATGTGACCCGCTTTGCTGCCAGCGCTGGTGATCGATAAAGAAGCGGATCGTACCCGCCGAGCCAACTGGCATGGCGCTGAGGATGTTCGTATCCACCGGCGCATTGAAATACACATTCAGGGCTTGAAAACTGAATGTCCCATCCACATCATATGGACCTTGAGCCAGCGGCGGCACGGAACTGGCAACCTGTGTGATCTTATCTGCCACAATGGGCGGTAATGGACGAGGCTGAATGACCCGGGCGCGCAGCTCCGTTGTGCCCGGGTTGTCATATAGACTCGTCAAGCCGCTTCCATCCGAATTTACGATGTACAGTCCATAATCCTGCTTTATATCCCTGGCCCACGAAATGATCAAACGTCCATCCGGCAGCACTTCAGGTTCAGCGGCATAGTTGCTTTGGTAAACGCCATGGGAAGGCGGGTTATAGCGCACAAGAGGCTGGGTACTGTCATTTCGTGTTTTCACGCCAATAATAGCCGTATAGCCGTTGGGACCGCGTTGATAACGGCGCACTCCACCGAAGCCGGCGGCTTCCGTCATATTGTTCATGGGAAAGAAATTGGCATAGAACGATCCGTCCTGCCCGAACCCGCCGCCGTATGCGTGACTAGCCATCTGTCCCGAAAAATAGGTGTTGGAACGTCCTCCCCACTGTACCAGGCCCGTACCATCCGGGTTGATGGTTGCCAGGTGCCAGCTATTGCGTTCAAGGTTCTTGAAGCCGCCAACCTCGTTCATGTTCGGAGGTGGCTGCGAATGAATAATGGACAGCAGGCCATCCTTCATAATATATCCACCCTGCGGATTGATGATCGTCTGCATACTATCCGTTGCAACACGGAAGTTGCGCCACCAGCGGGAGTAAACGATCCTGCCGGTCAACGGATCAATCAGGGGACGGTCGGCGCCGCTGCGCTCGGACGTAATGCGGTGCAGGCTGGTACCGTTACCATTCACCACATACAGGTTGGTGGTACGCACTCCACCATATTGACCAAATGAGGGCCAGCGTGTTGAAGAAAACACGATGCGACCATCCGGCAGCCAGGCTGGATCCGTATCATCGTATTTTTTGAAAAGAGAGCCCACATCCCTGAATTGTGATAGATCAAGATTATCCCGATCAGAGAAAGTTACCTGCCGCAACCCGCTCCCGTCCACATTAATCACGTAAATCCGCCAGGCACCGGGGTTTGTGAGAGGACCGGTGTCATACGAACCGGCAACCAGCCCTGCAAAGACGATGCTTGTCCCATCATAGGACACATCCGGTGCGTTGACATCGATCAGGTGAAGGGAAGCAGCAGTGGGCGCAGAACCGTCCACAAGATTGCGTAGGCTACCATCCGCTTCGCGCACGACCAATTTTCCGGGCGCCGACACCTGAAGACGACTGTACGGACCCACACCCGGCATCGATCCGGTTTCGATGGGCGGCAGATAAAGACTTCCGTTATCCTGGATCTTGCGCGATACGAATACGATCGCGTAATTAGCAAGTTGTGCATTCACCTGGGGGCGCGGACCCTGGGCAGAAGCCCCGCCCACCTGCGTACATAAAAGAGCCAGTGTAATTACGCTGAACAGTGCAACGCGCCGTAGCTGTCTGAGCATTGATGGCAACCCAATCTCTCCTGATTTGTTTTGATGTATGGAATTCGGACAGTAATACACTGAATTGAGCTTAACAAAAAGCCTACGAGTACAAAAACGCCTGACGATTCTGCAAGGTATCGAAAACAAAAGTCCTGTCCCACCAGCGTACTAAACTCAGTACCGTAAATTACCTTACAAGGATGCAAAGCAAGAGCGCCCCTGATTTTTCAGAGGCGCTCTTGCTCATTTCTCACGGAAGTTCAACACTTCCTCCGCAGGGACATTTGATCCCATGTAGGAAGCATCTTCAACACGGATGGGGTCAGGAACCTACCTTGTGGGTGAGGGAGAGACGGACTTTGTATTACGGCTTCTCGAGCCCATGTTCATTTAGGAACGGTTCATCTTCGAGAATATCCTGGGTTGGGCCATCCCTCACGATGCGGCCATCGTCCATCACGACTGTGCGCGGGAACAACTCTTCCACCAGCTTCATGTCATGTGTGGAGACCAGCATTGTGATCGGGAGTTCGCGCAGCAGGTTGATCAATGTCCGTCGTGCGCGCGGGTCGAGCCCGGCCGAGGGCTCATCGAGGATGAGTATCTTCGGGTTCATCGAAAGCACCGTCGCAATAGCAATGCGCTTCTTCTCACCCACGCTCAAATGATGTGACAGGCGGTCACGGTACGCGCTCATCCGCACGGCCTCGAGCGCCGCGTCCACGTGTCTGATCACCTGCTCCTCCGGCAGTCCCATGTGGAGCGGACCAAACGCCACGTCCTCGAACACCGTCGGGGAAAAGAGCTGGTCATCCGGGTTCTGGAACACCAGTCCCACCATGGCGCGGATGACAGGCAGATTATCCCGCGTCAGACGCATACCGCCAATCTCGATCCCGCCGTCGCCATCCAGGATCCCATTCAGGTGCAGCATCAAGGTGGATTTTCCCGCGCCATTCGGACCCACCAGCGCGACCTTGTCGCCAGCGCACAACTTCAGTGAAACGCCATGCAGGGCGGCATGTCCATCGGGGTATGAAAAATGCAGGTCACTGACATTGACGACGCTGTTTTGTGTATGGTTATTCATCATTAAAACCGCCCTGCAATTTGCAGCATGAGAAGAACAAGGATGGAAAGCCCGCCGATCACCAGGTCACTTTTTTGATACTGGTGCGGATGGATCGTCATTAATTCGCCTTGATAGCCGCGGGCAAGCATCGCATTGTAGACGCGGTCGCTGCGTTCATAGCTCCGCAGAAATAGTTGACCCGCCATATGCCCGGCGATCCGCGCCCTCCACGCAACACTTCCACCCGACCGTACGCCTGCCGCGGCTGCCGAACGGGCCTGTCTCGCCCGCAGCATTCGCATCACTTCATCGGTGAGCACGAACAGGTAACGATAGAGGAACGAGATGATCACTGTAAGAATGATCGGCACGCGCAAATGCGTGAGCGCGTGGATGATCTTGGGGAATTCTGTTGCCGCAACCAGCAGGATCGCCATCTGCACCGACAGCCACGAACGGATCACAATGCTGACGAAGCGCAGCAGGCCTGCATCGGTGATGGTCAGGTCCCACATCAGAAAGCGGAAGGATGTCACCGGCTGGCCCGGTATCGAGAACAGGACAGTGATGGCCGCAAGAGCGAACGGGAACGCAATGAACGAACGCTTGAACGTAAAGCCAATCCCAAGACCGCTCATCAGGGTTGCCAGGATGACAAACAACCACGCCAGCCCGAAGGCGATCCATGCACCATCGGGTAGCAGTGCATTCGAAAGAATGAATGCAAGGGTGACAACGACCTTGACGCGCGGGTCAAGATGGTGGAGACGACTATGCCCATGATGATAACGATCAAATATGTCTGAGTGCATGACGATTTAGGACTGATGATTTTCGATTTGCGATTTCTGTTGGAGGGATTTTCCTGCCACAATGACCAGCCCGAGAACCACCAGCACGCCGGTCACTCCGGCCACAATCGTCGAAAGCGGAGTAGCGCCGAGAAATGGAATGTTGTAATTCGAAATGATCTGAAATGGCGCGCTCTGCCCGGCGTTGATAAAGCCCATATCCGTGGCAACGCGTTCGAGTCCGTCGGGATTAGCGGAGGCGAATGGTGCAAGCAGCACAACAGCCAGCGATATGACCATGCCCACCACTACCCAGCCGCGTCCGCTTTTTGCCGAAGTGGATTTTTCATCCAATAGGTCCGGGCGTGTCTGGAAGATAAAGGTCAGGGCTGCCACCGTGATCAACGCCTCGCCGATACCGATCACAGCATGCACGCCCAGCATGGCGAGTACAACGGTCTGCAGGCTGCTCGTACCACTCAGCCATAATTGCAGTGCGGTGCCGAGCGCGCCGGCCATCACCGAGAGCCAGGCAGCAACACCAGCAACAGTCAGTTTTACAGAACGGGAATTGCCGAGCACGCCGCGGTAGAGTCCATATCCGATGGCGGAGGTCAGGAGCCCCATATTCAGGATATTGGCGCCCATCACGAGCAGCCCACCGTCCTGAAAGAGCAGAGCCTGAACCGCGATGACCGCGGTCATCACAAGCATGGCTGCCCACGGGCCGAGGACGATGGCTGCGAGCGCGCCGCCCAGCAGGTGCCCGGACGTCCCGCCCGCCACAGGGAAATTGATCATTTGCGCAGCGAATATGAACGCCGCCATGATACCCATCAGTGGGACCTGTTTCTCTCCCAATGATTTATTCGTACGTGAAATTGCCATACTGAGGACAGCCACTGTGATCGCCCAGCAGATCAGGGAAACGATAAAGTTTAGAAATCCATCTGGGATGTGAAGTTGAGCAGGTGCATAGTGCATGGTCAGAGTTCCTTTCTAGGCTGATGCGCATTTCGGACAGACCCCAAGGAAGGTCAGGTGACTGCCTATTTTGCGATAGCCGCTGGCTTTTTCGAGTGTCTGGTATAGGTTTTCAAGCAGGCCATGCGCCACTTCGATCTGGCCGCCGCAGGCGCGGCAGACGATGTGGTGATGGTCTTCACGGGCGATCTGATAGGTGAAGTGTCCATGGCTGGAATGGGAAGGGCGCGCCAATCCGTTTTCGGTGAGGAATTCCAGGGTGCGGTACACCGTTGGCTCTGTAATACCTGGCAGCTCACGCCGTGCCTGTTTGTAAATCTCACGGGGGGCAAGGTGCGTCCCGGCATGCTGGAGGACGTGCAGGATCACCAGCCGCTGGGACGTCATTCGGAATCCGCGTGAGCGGAGTTGGGGGGCATACTCTGAGGCGCAGGACATCGATTAACCCTTATTGCAAGTTCTTGCAATAACTACTTATATAGTATACGGGGGCTGACCGATTCTTACCTACGGCTCCCAGAAGAATTGCACCAGGGCATACACAAATGGCTTTCCGTCCACATGTTCGATACCCACCAGCCAGGTATGCCAGTCGAGATTGCCATTCGCCTCCGTACCTGGAAAATAGATGGAATAAAATCCCTTGTCATAGGGGAACACCAGCGGATAACTTGCACCCCCATGCTTGAGTTCATTACAATGAAGTGTATGGGGCTGGTTGAAATTCTCCACCAGTTTGGGCACGATCACATCATGGAAGGAGCCGGTCTTCGGCGCGCCGCTCGCGGGATCCATACCCCAATCCGCTTCGAAGGTTGTTTCATACAGGAATTTGGCATGCTGCTGGTTGTAGTTGATCACAGTGCCATTATGGAAGTAACGAACATCCATTCCATTGGCGGGGCTGACCAGTGAGCTCAGCAGCGCGCCATCTGATGTCAGTACCGATGTCTTGAGCGAGTCGATCAGCGCGGTCACCTGTGGATCGGCGCAAATGTTCGATGAGACAGGCGGAGTTAACGGAGACGAAGTACCAGGGGAGATCAATGTAGATATCGGGGGAGCAAGCGGTGTTGGAGTGGAGGCCGTGCCTGTCGCTGATGCACACGCCGTTAATACGGTGATCGACAGGGTCCATCCAATCAAAAGTGCGGAAAATATCCTGATGTTCATGTTATTCTCCTCACGCTCATTATATCCCCAGCGTCTCCAAATAAAAAACTCACCCTCAAATTACATTCATGTCTCTCTGAGCGTAGCGAAGAGTCTCGTTTTTCCACCGATCATGCTGACCTGAAGTGAAAGCGGAGATTCTCTCCTGCACTTGCGCCCGATTCCCTATGAATTGCCATGAAATGCTAAAGCATTTCCAAATTCAAAATCGTGCGTTTGTCGCACATCGCGGACGCCGCTACGCGGCAGTCCCCGAAGTGAAACGGAGTGGGGGGGCAGGTG
>JBDTPH010000007.1:0-31816 GCA_039932795.1 Chloroflexota bacterium | reverse complement strand
GAAGACTCATTTCTACAACTCACTCAATGTAGGAACCATCAAGTTGAGTGACCTTATTTACTTCCTGAGTTTGATCGCGCTTGGTCTATTCACCGGCACAACGGCCGTTGAGGTTCGGAGATGGCGCTGATGAGCAACAAGAAGCAATCCAAAAACTATTCCTTTATAGCGCTGATCGCAGCCTTTATCGCCGTCATCGCGACTATTTTGCTCGGCATCACGCGTGGATTTGTGTCCATGCAGGTGTTCACCGTTGCCAATGTGGACAATCTCAACCGCGCTATTTTCATCAGTGCAGGCATCATTCTACTGGCACTGTCAAACTACGCGATCATGGAACCTGACCGCGTGCGCCGTTTTGTAACTGGGCGACAGGCTCGCTATGGAAGTAATGCGTTGGTCATGTCGGTCGCCTTTCTGCTTATTCTTGGCTTCATCAATGGGATCTTTACAACGCCACGCTTTAACCTCGATAAAACATGGGATCTCACTGAGGACAAGATCAACACACTCGCACCTGAAACTTTGGCTGCCCTGCAAACGATTCCGAAACCAGTCAAGGCAAGCGCGTTTTTCTCGCAAAATAGCAATACAGAAGGCGCCACAGAATTATTAAACAAGGTCCGGGATAATAGCAACGGCAAATTCGATTACACCTTTATCAACCCCGATCTGGATCCACAGGCCGCGATGAATGCAGGTGTCACGGGTGACGGAAAAATCCTTCTGCAAATGGGTGAGCAGAAAGAGATCGTTGCATTCGCCAGCGAGGATGAAATTCTCAAGGGGCTGTTACGTCTCTTAAACCCGGATAGTAGTGCGATTTATTTCCTGACCGGTCATGGCGAACGCGACATCCAGCAAGGTGGCGAAACATCCATGGCGCGGGCCAGGGAAATCCTCGAAAGCAAGAACTATGTGGTGAACACACTTAATCTCCTGGTTGATAATGAAATCCCTGAGGATGCCAGCGTGATCGTGATCGCCGGCCCTTTAAAACCTGTGTCTGCCAACGAACTGGAACTTGTGAGGGAATTTCTCAATAACGGCGGTTCCCTGATTGTGATGGAAGATCCCAGCGCCCTTACCGAATTTGGGGAAGACAGCGATCCGCTGGCAGAAATGCTCGCACAGGATTGGGGAATCACGTTTGACAATGACATTGTGATTGACCTGAACAGCCCACAACCCACCACAGCTGCCGCGGCATTTTACGATTCAACGCATCCAGTTACGGTAAACATGAATAATCTTGTGGCATTCTTCCCTTTCACCCGCAGCCTGGGCGTTACAGGCGCGAACGAGGAGGTAACGCTCATCCCGATCGTTCAAACGAATGAACGCTCGTGGGGCGAGACGGATTTTCAAAGCCTCACCGATGGTGGGCAGGTCGCATTGGATGAAGGTGAAGCCCAGGGTCCACTTACGCTGGCAATAGCCGCGGAAAACACTGCCACAAAAGCACGCATGGTGGTATTCGGTACATCCTCGTTTGCAGTGGATCAAATGTTCGATGCCTATGGCAATGGCGATATGTTCGTCAACTCAGTGGACTGGTCTGCGGAACAGGAAGACATAGCGAATATCACACCCAAGGCAACCATTGAACGCACCTTCAATGTGCCCACGGGTATCCACTGGATACTGATCCTGCTCAGTTCAATCTTCATCATCCCGGGTCTGGTCCTGCTCGGCGGAGTTTCCACCTGGATGGCACGTCGGCGGCAGGGATAGTGTATGATTCGCCGCTCAACTGTCGTCTATATAGTGATCTTGCTTGCTCTTGCAGGCGCTTACTACTATCTTAACAACCGCGACCAGCCCGCCGCGGATATTTTGGTCACGCCTGGACCCACTGACCAACCCACCTATTTATTTACCGCTGAAAGCGGTCTCCCCATAAGCATTCGTGTCCAGGCAGCGTCAGGAGAAACTGTAGAAGTAGCCCGTGACGCTGATAACGCCTGGGCCTTGATTCTGCCCCTCCAAGCCAAGGCAGAACAGGGTGCGTCTGAAGCGGCGGCCAGTCAAGTCACCACCCTGCGTGTCCTGGATGTGGTACCCGATGTGGATCCTGGAATAGTGGGGTTGAAAGTGCCGGAATATCTGCTAACCGTGAAATTCAACAACAGTGTGGAACGAACCTTGAACATTGGTGTTGTCACTCCAACAGAAAGCGGATACTATGTGCAGGATGCTTCAGGAGGCGATGTGCTTATCGTAAGTAGAGGCGCAATCGACTCCCTGCTGGGGCTGCTGACGGCTCCTCCCTATTTGGAGACGCCGGTGCCCAGCCTAACTGCAACTGACCCCTCACCTGTCGAGACCGTCACCCCTCAACCGTAACATTTCGCATATATAAGCGTCTTATGAAAGAGCAATGAAACAGTCTTGAAATTCACTTGAAAAAAGTGTATTCTGAATATAAAAAAGAAAATGGACCAGTAATCGAATGGATGTAGATAAAATATTGATGGTTGACGAAGAGGAAGAATTTTCAGCGATAGCGCGCCTCGTTGAGTTGGGGCGCCAAAAGGGGTATATCACGCTTGATGACATCCTGCACTTCTTCCCGGAAGCCGAACAGGATGTTGAGCAACTCGAAGAAGCCTTTTCGGCTTTATTAAGCGCGGGGATTCCCTTTGTGGAAGATACAGCCACCGCGGAACCCACGGAGGACGAATTGGTCGCCGTGGAAGAAACTGAGACCGAACCCGAGGTTGACCTTTCCCTCGACGATTATCTGGCGAATATCGACACGGACGATACGATCGGTCTATATTTAAAAGAGGTAAGTCGGGTTCCGCTTCTGAATGCGGAAGAGGAAGTGAGACTTGCCCAGCGCATCGAACGTGGACGAATGTCCCGCGAAGAACTGGCAAAGGGAAATGCCAGTCCCCGCCGCCGCACCGAACTACGCAAGTTGATCGAAGATGGCTGGGCTGCTCGTGAGCACCTCATCACAGCGAACTCCCGTCTGGTGATCTCGGTTGCGAAAAAATATATGGGACGCGGTGTGCCTTTCCTTGATCTTATCCAGGAAGGCAATATCGGTCTGATCCGTGCAACGAAGAAATTCGATTACCGGCGTGGACATAAATTCTCAACGTATGCAACCTGGTGGATCCGGCAGGCTGTGACACGCGCCATTGCCGATCAGGGACGAACGATCCGTGTGCCGGTTCATATGGGCGATCAGATCAACAAGCTTCTGCGCGTTCAGCACCAGTTGACACAGCGTCTCGGACGTGAACCCAGCGTCGAGGAACTCGCTGCAGCATTGGATGTGCCACCCAAGAAAGTGGAGAACATGATCCAGGTTGCGCGACGTCCGCTTTCGCTGGAGACACCCACGGACGATGAAGAAGATTCAGTCCTTGGCGATTTCATCGAAGACGATGAGGCTCCGCCGCCCGATGACACTGCGACCTATAACCTGCTGCGCGAACATCTGGGCGAAGTGCTGAATGCACTGCCACCACGCGAAGTCCGCATTTTGCAACTACGCTATGGCTTGCTTGATGGTCAAGCATATACACTCGAAGAAGTCGGACGCAAGATGGGCGTGACGCGCGAACGCGTGCGCCAGATCGAAGCACAAGCTTTGAGCCGCCTGCGACATCCGTCGATACGACGCAAGTTGCGTGACTATTTGGGTGAGTAGGATAACTGCTTCTACAAACTGGCTCGGCCTTACAGGTCGAGCCAGTTTTCTTAACAGGGGTTATGGGTATAATCCCGCCAACCTAATTTTCCACTATTTTGATAGCCGCACAAAGTGACACAACAATGAGCCAGAAACCATCCCCTCGCAGCCAGCAATTTTTCCCAAACGTAAATGCAATTCTTGTTATCATCTTGTTTGTGAGCGCACTGACAGTCGGCCCCAGAATGTTGAACCTAGACGGCGACCTGCCGCGGCACTTGCTCATGGGAAAGGTGGTATTGGGGACAGGTGTTGCTCCCACGCAGGAAATATTTTCCTACCCTTATGAAAACAAATCCTATGTACCACACGAGTGGCTCGCAGGTGTAATCTACTATTCCCTGTTTTATCTTCTAGGTTTAAACGGGGTTGTTCTTCTGGCCAGCATACTCATTGCAGGCAGCTTTGGAATGATTTACTCGGAGGTGCGGCAGGAGAAAAACCGAATAGTTCTACCATTCCTGCTCATTATGTTGGGAGCAAGCGTCACATCTATTCATTGGGTAGCCCGACCTCACCTGTTTACAATGCTTTTTTTAGCAACATGGTTGGTTTTGATTGATCGATTAAGCCGCGGTGTTTCAGTAAAACTTTGGGTTTTTCCAGCCTTAATGCTTTTATGGGCAAATATACATGCCGAATTTATTTCCGGCTTCCTTGTTCTCGTCGCATACCTGGGTGGATGGGTTTGGCAATACATCTTCACTCGGGCAAACGTCTCCTTTGAAAGATTAAAGAAATTCATGATTGTCACAATCCTATCCTTCACAGTTTCGTTACTTAATCCGACTGGCTTTCGAATATGGGACACTGTGGTTGGCTACATAAACAATCGTTATCTGATGGCGCGCATTGTCGAGACTCGCCCCCCGGACTTTGCGCGTGCCGAGTACTGGCCCTTATTGATCCTGCTTGGTATTGCGGCCCTTTTCCCTTTTATAAAACGAGGAGAGTTTACCCCTGCTCATTTTTTTCTCATGACAGGTTTTGGCATTATGAGCTTGATTTCAGCGAGAAATTCTCATTTGTTTGGTGTCGTTGCTCCCTTTGTACTTTGTATGGCAATACAAAAAACAGGTTCCCCTGGGCCTATTAAAAAAATTGAAGAAATGGTTTCAAAGATGGAAGGACAGATCACAGGATATATTTTGCCCATTATTGTGACTATCCTGGTAAGCGCGCTACTCATTGCATATCCCCTTAAAGAATTAAATCGTTTCGAACCGACCGTATTTCCAGTAGATGCAGTTCAGTGGCTGGAAAACCATCCGCAATCAGGGAGGATGTTCAACGCATTCGACTGGGGTGGCTATATACTCCTCCGCTTATGGCCCAACCAAAGAGTGTTTATTGAGAGTCAAACAGATCTAAGTGGGGAGTTAACGCAGAAATACGAAACTGTCATCACACTTAATGATGGCTGGCAGGAAATTTTCAGGAAATACAACATCACCTGGGCGATCATCCCGCCCACATGGGATCTGGCCAGGGAATTGACAGGTCAAGGATGGGAAACAGCCTATCAAGATCAAACGGCGATCATATTGGTTAAGAGGTGATATCGAGTCGAATCTTTGCTTACTTACATCACCGCATCGATCACGATTGCCAAAAATATAAATACCAGGTACGTACTTGACCATTTGTACATGCGCCAGGCAACTTTATTTCCTCCTTCTTTCCAGACCGCCCACGCGGCGTAGATCAACGCCCCGCCCAAAATAACGGATGAAATCAGGTAAATATTCCCGGCCAGATCAAGAATAGGAAGCAGCAACGTCACAACGACCAGCTCGATCGTGTACACCAGAATCTGGCGGCGGGTCTCAAGTTCACCTCGTACGACGGGCATCATGGGTACTCCCGCCTTTTCATAATCCTTCATACGGACAATTGCCAGCGCCCAAAAGTGTGGAGGCGTCCACATGAAGATAATGGCAAAAAGAATCCACGCCGTCCAGTCGAGGTTTCCCGTCGCCGCGGCGTACCCGACCATGGGAGGGATCGCCCCCGCTCCCCCGCCAATGACAATGTTTTGCACCGTCGCTTTCTTGAGCCACAGACTGTAAAGGATAACGTAATAGATGATGCCTGTAAGCGAGAGCAGTGCGGCAAGTCCGTTCACAAAACAAGCCAGGACATAATAACTCAGCAGCGACAACGCCAGACCAAAAGCCAAACCTTCCGCATCAGTCAGGCGGCCATCCGCCAGCGGGCGCTTGGCCGTGCGCTGCATGTTCTTATCCAGTTCACGGTCAATATATTGGTTCAACGCGCTGGAGCCTCCAGCTGCCAGCGCGCCGCCGAGTAGAGTCCACATGGTGAGTGAAAAGGATGGCCACGCCTTCAGGCCAATTACCAATCCACCGTAGGTTGTGATTAGCAAAAGGCCGACGATCAAGGGTTTGGATAAAGCCAGAAAATCCTTCGCTCTTTGGCGATTGTCAGACACAACAGTCTTTATAACATCCCCAGCCAAAATCCCAGATGCATACACCAGCAAAATAAGCGATACCCACAGTGCCAGCGTTGTCAGTTGATGCAAGAATACAAGATGAGGTGGATACGACTGCGTCACTTGCATGGCGCCAACCAACGCCTGTCCAAAGAACATCACGCCCAGGATCGTCGTCAGTGGCAGGAGCACGCGCTGACTGCGCAACTCCCGCCATGCCATGCGAAAGACAAACAACATCAGCAGCGATGCAACGCCTACAAAAAAGATGTGCGCCTGCTTCAGCCATCCCAGTGGATGAGTGGGAACACAAAACGGGAATCCATCGCAGTAGGCAATGGCACCCGTCGTGGCGACCAGGCGACCTAACACGGTCAATGCCAGGACAGCGAAGAATAACCCCAGTACCCAACGTGAAAAAGATGATCTTAACGTATACTTCATTTTGTTCCCTGGCTTCGTAAAAAGAAAGGATAGCCGATAAATAGAATGGCTGCAAAAATAAACCACTGCCCCGCATACCCCAGGTGCGGACCCTCCGTCACTTCGATGGTGGGTTGAAATGGGATGGGAGGCTCTGTGTCATTTTCAGCTGCATTCGGCTGAACATACACGGGTAACACAGGATAAGGCAGTTGACTGGCGATGCGCTCCAGATCGGCGTTATTCCAGACTTCCA
Source organism: Chloroflexota bacterium (assembly GCA_039932795.1). Taxonomy (GTDB): domain Bacteria; phylum Chloroflexota; class Anaerolineae; order Anaerolineales; family Villigracilaceae; genus Defluviilinea. Next base: position 24,976 of record JBDTPH010000007.1, on the reverse strand, counting down.
GCCTGCTTCCGTTTTCAGGCAATGTATCCACGACTCCGCCAAAGGCCGGTTTCGTTTGTTCCAGGCGGAACTGCCCATTGAGTTGCGCGACGCCAGGCTCGTCGTATTTGCGCCAGTCGGAGGAAACGGAATTGCCATCAGCTGGAATCCAGCCGCGATCAACGAGGACAGCTTTCCCATCGAAGAGAAGCGGGGTCAGTAGATGGTATCCGTATTCGGTCTGGTAATATTGATTCCGCAAGGCAACCTGATTTGCAAAGTCGTATTTGCCTTCCACAGTCACGGCACGCCATTCCATATCCGAAATGTTTTCGGGCTGGTCCTGGTTCAAATCCAGCGATGGCATGGCGCGCATCGACTCAAACTGATGATTGAACGCGCGGCGCTGCTCGAGCCTGTCCAGTTGCCAGATGCCGAGACGAATACATAAGGCCGTGCCGGCAAAAACAAGCAGCGTGGCAAAGATCCACTTGCGTTGAAACATTTTACGCAGGAGCATTTTCTTTTTTCTTGGCAGGCAGGACAAGGCTATACAGCGCGATTAACACACCCAGCGGCAGTCCGGCATAAATGATGCCATAAATCCTTGTACCAGTGGTAAGTGACTCTCGAACGTCGAGACCAAAATAATTGCCTGGCTGGAAGGAGCACTCATAGGCAAAGCTTTCCTTTTCATCGAGTGACAACTGCGCAGAGGAGTTTTCCGGGATCCACAATGACCCCAGTTTATGGTCCACTGAATCTTCATTCTTGACGGTCAATGTATCGCCAACCACAAACACCATATTTTCAGGGATGCTGGGCGGCTGTTCACCGCGTGCGACCTGTTCCGCTGTCCCATTTGGGATCACCAGCACAACTTCCTTCGGCGGCCGGGCCGTCTCCTGAAGAAATAGAAAGGGAACCTCACTAATCACGGCCCCGAGTAACAGGCCGATCAGGAGGGAATAGAGTATTCGTCTTATAACCTGATTTCTTGACATGTTTTCTTTCTGAAAGTCATCTCAGCAATAACTTTAGATCATGAACAATATCTTCCAGCGGCGTCTCAAAGCCATACGACAGGCGCAAATTCCCATCCTGATCGATCAGCGTGACACGCGCTGTGTGATCGACGAGATAACCGGCCGCAGATGTGCCCTCGACAATCTCGCGGAACACGCCGTATTCACTCCAGATTTTTGCCAGTTGCGACTCGGATCCGCTCAACCCTACAAAGTCTTTATTGAAGTGATTGACATATTCCTGCACACGCTGCGGCGTATCACGCTCAGGATCAACCGTCACAAAGACGACCTGTACATTTTTTGCGTTTTCCTCGCCGATTTCATCCAGCGCAGTTTTGAGTTCCGCCATCGTTGTGGGACAAACATCCGGACACGAAGTGTAGCCGAAGAAGAGCAGCACAATCTTCCCACGCATCCCGTCCAGCCGAAAACTGGTCCCGTTATCGCGGGCTAATTCAATCTCCGCGGCCGGTGGATAGGGTTCGGTATATACAGTGCCGCGAAAACTTGCCGGCTTGGCGAAGAGAAAGACTCCAGCCGCCACGAGGCCGATCAAAAGAAATGACAAAACACCGACCAGAATAGTTTTTTTGTCCATATGGTTCCTGAGTTGTTTATGGAAATTCCGCATTGTCCCGCAGGGTAGGTGCCTCGAGCGGAAGAATCCTGGAGACAGCATTCACTCCTACACTCGAAAACGTGGCGACCTGTTGGCCGCCACGATGAGATCTTCTGTATTCACTTATACCAGAATTCACAACTATGTCAACGCGCCTATCAGATACAAGGCGGGATAGAAGAAGATCCAGACCACATCTATAAAGTGCCAATAGACGGCGACAGCTTCAACGGGATAGTTCTGCTGATCATAGACTCCACGCCTGCCATTGACCAGGACAACCAGCAGGAAGATCAAACCAGTCAACACGTGAAAAGCGTGCATACCCGTCATCATGAAGAACGCCGCGCCCTGAGCGCCGCTGCTGGGTGTAACTCCTTCGCTGATGGCGTTTGGCCACTCCACAAAGACGACACCGATGAGGAATGCGAGCCCCAGACCAAAGGTGATCATGGTGTTGGTGAGGAAGCCTTTTCGGTCGCCGCCATGCATCAACGTCTCACCGCGATTCATGAAGAAGGATGAGACAAGCAGGACAGCAGTTACCAGCAAACCCAGTGTTTGATCCAAATGCGGACGTGTAAGGCCAAGCAGGTTAATGCGCACGACCATCAACCCCGCAAACACAAAGGAGTCGGAGATCAGGAAGAGCCACAAACCCAAACGGTTTGTGCCTGTTTTGTAATCATACGAATCTTCATCCTCATCCGGCGATTCGGCGTTGAGTTTATGGACGTGCATATAGTAATATAGCACCAGCGCGGCCTTGACGAGCGCCACCACCACCAGAAGTGGCACGGAATTAAACGAGATCGCTACGAAAAACTCCAACCCGGTCAGCACTGCCAGGTAAATGAAAATCAGGATGCCCTGGCCCAGCATGGATTTCTTATCTTGTATGTGTATCATTTTGTTCCTGCCCCCAGGATTGGTGTGTCTTCATTTCTGAATGGCCGGCGATTTCTGGATGTGCAACGTGCTCAGGAGCATCGATGAACTGCACATACTTTGAACCGGGTAAGCCATAATCATAAGGTTCACCGACAACTTCAAAGGGAACAGCATAATTATGGGCGGGCATGGGGGAAGGCACCTGCCACTCAGGTGAACGTGAATTCCAGACATTGCCCTCCGCCTTTTCGCCGTTCTTCATACTATGGACCAAATTGATGATGAAGATCAGCACGGAAATCCCGATCAGGTAACCTGCAATGGTCATGACCAGATGCGAAAGATCAAAACCCAGCGCCGGATCATAATCCACGATGCGGCGGCGCATACCGAGCAGACCGACCCGCATCATGCCGAAGGTTAATACAAAGAATGAGGGAGTCATAAGCCAGAAGTGCACCTTGCCCCAAAACTCGTTCATGCGGCGACCGGTTGCCTTGGGGAACCAGTAATACAATGCCGCGAAAAATGGGAAGACAAAACCTCCAAAGATCGTGTCATGGAAGTGTCCTACGATAAAGTACGTATCGTGCAGGTGAAGGTCTGTCGAAACGGTGGCATTCGGAGGTCCAGTAAGACCGCCCAATAAGAAGACCACGATCGCGCCTAGCACAAAGAGCATCGGAGTGGGAGTCGTGATCTTGCCTCCCCAGAGTGTAGCCACCCATGAGAAGAACTTGACTCCTGTCGGCACGGCCACAAGCAGGGTGCTATACATGAACGGGACACGCAGATATTCATTCATGCCGGACGTAAACATGTGATGTGCCCAAACCAGAAAGCCGACCAGGGCGATGCCAAGCGAGGACATCGCAACCCAGCGATATCCAAACAACGGTTTGCGTACGAATACCGGGAGCAGTTCAGAGATAATGCCCAGGCCGGGCAGGACGAAGACATACACCGCCGGATGCGAATAGAACCAGAAAAGATGCTGGAAAAGCACCGGGTTCCCGCCTTTCGCTGGATCGAAGAATCCCATCCCAAATAAGCGCTGAAACATTACCAGCTGGAAGGAAAGACCGATCAGCTGTGTAGCTGTCAGCGCGATGATGGAGGTGGCGATGGAGGCCCACATAAAGATCGGCATACGCATGGCGTTCATACCTTTTGCACGCATGCGGACAATGGTTGCGATGATATTCAAGGAACCAAGGATGGATGACCAGCCGGCGCTAATCACACCCAGGAAGAACATTTGCACGCCTACAGGAGCTCGCGCAGAAAGGGGTGGGTAACCCGTCCAGCCGGTATCAAAACCGCCCAATACGAGACTCATAAGCAAAAGCACGGTTGCCGGGACAGCGATCCAGAACGCGAAGGCATTCATGCGGGGGAACGCCATGTCGTGCGCGCCCAGGAGCAGAGGAATCACATAGTTCATAATGCCCGAGATTCCCAACAAAATGGACACGATCATGATCATGCCGTGCAGGGACATCAACGAGTTATAGATTTGAGGGCCATTTTGGTTAAACAATTTGAACGTGGTGGTCAGGAATTGCAGCTGGGATGCAGCAAGTTCCGTTCGGAAGATCAAGGCAAACAAGCCGCCCACCGAGATCAACACCAGGGCCGTGACGGTATATTGAATGCCGATCACCTTGTGATCGAGAGATACGCCCAGATACTTTTCCCAGGTGGGAACATCTTCGTGATGTTCAGGGGTATCGATGCCGCGGGCCCATTTCATCCAATCGCTGACGACACCCACACCGAATAGGAAGGAAATCACTCCGGAAAATGCCCCAAACACCCAGGCAGGTTCGGTAAAGAAGAAAGATCCAAACAGATCCAGGCCCATCAGGGCGCGAATACCAGTGACAAAGAAGCCACCGATCAGCGTGCCAAGCACCTGCCATACCAGGCCGCGGGTAATACCACGATAGCCAAACACTCCAAAGAAGAAGGAAGAAACGGCTAGCAGGAGTGCAAAGGCGGAAGCAACCGACCCGGAATAGTTTAAAGTGCCGGAAATCAGCATATCAATTCCCAGCCCGATTCCATAACCAATGGCTCCCCCAAGAAGCAGAAGCAAGAGCCCGCTTCCAACAGGATATTTATTTCTCATTTGTTCCTCCGCCAATCATTTCAACGTCTTAATATACGAGACAATGTCCGTGATCTGCTCGTCAGTGAATTTGTAGGCCGGCATCAATTGGTTTTCAAAACCAGCTACGATCTTCGCCTGCGGTGCTTTTATGGATTCATGGATGTAGGCGTCATCCGCGGTGATAACGCTGCCGTCGGTCAATCTTTCCTGTCTGCCAAATAGACCAAACCAGGTGGGACCGATCCCCGCCGCGCCATTGACAGAATGACAGGCTACGCAACCGTTTGCAGCGACCAGGGCCCTGCCGCGTCCCTCAGGAGTCGCTGCAGCCTCTTCAGCCAATGCCACCTGATCTATCATCCATGCATCAAAGTCAGCCTGCGCGGAAACAATTACAGGGGCTTCCATATAAGCATGTGAGGTTCCGCATATTTCAGCACAACGGACTTTATAACTGCCGGGCACTGTCGGAGTGAAGCGCAGTTCAGTAAGACGGCCCGGTACGAGATCCTGTTTAACACGGAATTCTGGAACCCAGAATGAGTGCAGGACATCATTCGAAGTCATCTGCAAAAGCACCTGCTGACCTTCCGGGACGTGCAATTCGTTCGCCACCACCCCATAGGCAGGATATTCAAATGTCCAGGCCCATTGAAGACCAGTTACGTTCACAACCATCGCCTGGGGATCCACCCTGCGGATCTCAGCCAGATTTCCCGCTCCCAGATATGCAAAAACCATCACGATGAACAATGGAACAATCGTCCACGTGATTTCAAGGTTTGTATTGCCCTCAATATGCTCAGCGTCCGTGGTGTCCCCTTGTTTGCGCCGGAACACCACCAGGCTATATGCCATGGGAACAACAATCAGGGCAAACAAAAAGGAAATGGTCATCACTTCAAGATTCCACAACCAATCGATCGGCCCTGCTTGAGCACTTGCAGCCAAAGGCATCAGGCCGATGGCAGCCAAGCCAATATACGTGAGAATGGATATCACAATGACCAGAATTCCCACAATTATAAAGTGTCGCATGCTTTCTCTCCTCAGAAAAATCAACGGGGACCACCCCAGTCTATAACCGTTCTAATTTACCAAACTTTCCTCTATTTGTCACGAATTCACCTGGATGAAAACCGAACAAGGGTTGGTAATACGGGATCTGAAGCCACATAGGCCCAAGCCTGGCCCCGCTCCCGTTAAGCAGCAGCACCCAGGGCTTCGAGCAACTCTGCACTGTGTTCCGCCGGCCGCACATTCTCAAACACCTTGATGATGTTTCCGTTCTCATCAATCAGAAATGTGGTTCTGAGCACACCTTCGTACTCCTTGCCAAGAAACTTTTTCGGTCCCCAAACCCCATACAGATCACAGACCTTATGGCCCTCATCTGCGAGTAATGGGAACTGGAGCTGGAATTTCTTTTTGAACTTGACATGGGATTCAACAGTATCCGGGCTTACGCCGAGAATGGCAACGCCCCCTTTTTCATAAGCGGAATAGTTATCGCGAAAGTTGCAAGCTTCCTTGGTGCAGCCCGGCGTATCATCCTTCGGATAAAAATACAGAATCACGTTCCGCCCGCGATAATCCGATAGTTTACGAGGCGTGTTTGTATCGTCCAGCAATTCAAAATCAGGCGCGGGGATTCCAGCAGAAATAGGCATCTTATTCTCTCTCCGTAAGTTGGCAATTACATTCATCAACTCCTGACGAGTTATGAAGTGATTTTCACACCTTTCCGCAAATTGAATATAAGGCAAAACTGCGGACTGAATACAACATTAATAACTACTCTAGCGTACGTATGAACGAAACAGCCTGCCAGATCTGCTCATCCGTAAGAATTCCCTTCCATGCAACCATGGAAGTGCCCGGCTTGCCGGCGTGGATACGCCAGAAGAGATAATCATCACCGACAGTCTTCTGCAAAGCACCCAGGTTTTTCGGCTTCGGATCGAGCGACTGGCCTGCAGGTCCATCACCGTGACCCTGCGGACCATGGCACATTGCACAATTTGTCTGGAAAACATCTGCTCCATCGGTGGCAGATTCCGCTCCGAAGGGGTTTGTCTTGCCCGCAAATTCGGCTGGCACCGTCGCCAGGGGAGCAGTGGAGCCATCATCTGATGAACCGGATGATGCTCCACAGGCTGCCAGAAAAATAAGACTCAACAATACAAGAAACGCAATTCTCTTCATTTTTATTACGCCTCACCTAGTTCAGATTATCACAAATTACCGCCACTGAGTAGTGGCGGTAATTAATAATTCAATTAGAAAATGCTATGAAAGTAGATTCGCTTTTTTCAAAGCAACTTCGAGAGTTTCAATGGTGGCAGGTTTGATGATTATACCGGTGGCGCCAAGCTGCATTACTTTTCTGCGTGTCTCCGGCTGGTCATCTGAGGTGACTACAAACACCGAGACGGGAAGAAATTTTGGTTCACGTCGCAGATAGGCAAGGATTTCCGTTCCATCCACGCCAGGCATGTTAATATCCAAACATACGAAACTGGGTATAAAGCCGCTGCCGAGAAGCGACATGGCAGGGCTTGACCCGTACGCTACACGTGCCTTGCATCCTAAAACTGCAAGCATCTGGTTCAGTGCATCTGCGGTGGAACGATTGTCATCAATGATGAGCGCTTCGGCCATCTAATCCTCCAGAATGATCGTGCCCATTACAGACACGTCATATCCTATCAGCTGGGATACAGCCTCTCGAAAACGGCGGTCAGCCAAAAGGTCGAAAAGGGGCGCAAGCAGGTCACTGTCCGCATGCTGCCTCGGGACGACCAAGTCATAGCGTTCTTTAAAGAGCGGGATGAAATCCAGGTCCAATGCATGTGCTGCGGCGGCAATTCCAAGCCCGCAATCTGCCCGGCCTGAGGCGATAGCGGCTGCAATGCCAAGATGAGTATACTCTTCCTGGTTATAGCCGACAATCTGCTCGGGCGCGATTGTCATCAAATTCAAATGGTAATCGAGCAGGACGCGCGTGCCTGCGCCGCGCTGTCGGTTCACAAAGCGGACCTCCGATCTGCTGAGGTCTGCCAGGCTTTTAATGCCAAGTGGGTTTCCGTGCTTCACGATCAAGCCCTGCTCCCGCCCAACGAGCGCAACCACTTTGACGGGGATGTCCGGCATATACTGGCGGATGTATGAGATATTGTATTCGCCCGTCTGCGGGTTGAGCAAATGCGAGCCTGCAAGATGCGCTTCCCCGCGGCGAAGTGCGATCAGCCCGCCCTGCGAGCCTACGTTCGCGGAGGCCAGCCTGCGGTCATGCCCGGCCAGAAACTGCGACATGAGATCAAGCGTGAGGTCATGCGAGCCGATACAAAAGATCGTTCTCTCGATCTCAGCCCTGCTTCTGTACAAACGAACCTTTACCTGCTCGCCGGCTTCCATCCCCTGCGTGCCGCGCGGGATCAGCGCCAGGCCATCCGCTTGAACCAGCGACGTGATGACGCCTGCGCCTCGTGACAACGGCGCGACGAGGAGTTTTTCGCCAACTTTGCCCACAGCCACACGGATGTAATCATCGTCGCCGGGCGGGGAAACGATCTTGCGGGTCAGGGTCGCGGTCTCTGTCGGGAGTTCATTGGGCCTGCGTCCGAGCCATTTCGCCATGAGCGGCTCAACGAAGATATCCACTGTCAGCGCTGCGGAGACTGGATAACCGGGGACACCGATGATCGGGACAGTGTCATTGCGAGGGCGTTCGGGCGAGTCTTGCCCGTCCGAAGCAATCCTGACGTCAGATTTTTGATTTTGGATTGACGATTGGCGATGGATCAGACCAAGGATCACGGGATGACCAGGTCGGACTGCAACTCCATGGACCAGAAGCATTCCAAGTTTTTCGACAACCTTCGACGAAAAATCCTCCGCACCGGCAGAGGAACCCGCATTGAGCAGGACCAGGTCATGGCGTTGCGCTGCTTCCAGCACACGTTCACAGATGAAGTCGAAATCATCTTTTACAATTGGGTAGCGCGTGGCCTCACCGCCCATGGACTTGACCTGCGCGGCGATGACAAGTGAGTTGTATTCGAGAATATCACCCGCTTTGAGCTTGCTGCCAATCGGGACAAGTTCCGTTCCGGTGGGAAGGATGGCTACTTTCGGCTTGCGTGCAACTTTGATTTCCTGATGCCCAGAGGCAGCTATGGCTCCCAGATCTGCTGGCCTCAATATGTGACCTGCGGGCAAAACCAGTTGCGTTGCAACAATATCCTCGCCTAATGGCCGTACATGACTCCACGGCGCGACGGAAGCCCGTATTCGAATGGTAAAAGGCTGACGGATCTCTCTCGTAATATCCCCAAGTTCATCCAGGGATTCAACATTCTCAATCGGAATGACCGCGTTCGCCCAGTCGGGTAGAGGATCGCCGGTGTCCACGTACTCAGCGTCACGTCCGATTTGAAGCGTGATCGGTTTCGATGGCAATGCTCCATTCGTGCCCAGCGCGAAGACAGCAAATCCATCCATGGCAGAGGCATGATAGTGGGGTGATGAAACTTTCGCCCAGACCGCTTCAGAGGTGACGCGCCCCAGGGCATTTTCGTCGAGCGGAAGGAACTCTTCGCCCAATACGCGCCATAAATCAGCATCTTGAAGAGCCTGCTTCAAACGCGCCTGTGCCTGAGAGAGGGGAATATCATGAAGATAGACAGACATAATGTTATACACCACAAAGACACTGAGACACGGAGGCTTTAATTCTCAGCGACTCCGTGTCTCGGTGGTTAGAGTTCTAGTTCAGCTAACGGCATCCATGGCTGCGCCGAGGCGCTTCACGATCTCATCCACTTCCTCTTCATTGATCGAAAGCGGAGGCGAGAATGCAAGCGTGTTCCCGAGCGGACGTGAACGGAGGCCGCGTTCCTGGGCCGCCTTGAAGATCTTCATGGCCATGGCGGGGTCAGCAGCTTTGGTTTCCTTGTTCGAAACAATTTCCACACCATAGACCAGACCGAGTCCACGCACATCGCCTACAAATGAAAACTCCTTGAGAGTCTGCAAACCTTCCCTCAGGCGTTTTCCAAGTTCACGGGCACGCTTCGGATATTCTTCACGTTCCATGATCTCGATGTTTTTCAGACCTACAGCACAAGCCATGGCATGACCTGAATATGTAAAACCATGCATATATGCTTCCGCATCCGGTGCAGATTCCATCGTCTCGCGGATCTCATCCGAGAGTTGAATACCGCCCAATTGAGCGTATCCGCTCGTGATGGCTTTCGCGAACGAAACGATATCAGGCCTCACATCCCAATGTTTGAGCGCAAACCATTCGCCTGTGCGTCCAAACCCCGTGATCACTTCATCGGCAATGAACAGGACTTTATATTTATCGCAGATCGCGCGCACCAGCGGGAAATAATCATGCGGTGGGACAATCACTCCGCCTACTCCCATGACAGGCTCCGCGATGAACGCGGCAATCGTATCCGCGCCTTCGCGCAGAATCGCTTCTTCGAGCTCGCGCGCCGCAGCCTGACCAATGGTCTCACCCGCTTTAAGCTCACCTTCGTAGCGATACGGGTTTGGTGCAAAGATATGAATAAACCCTTCCACAGCAGGGCCAAACATCGTGTGATATTTTTCCAGGCCTGTGGCGAATGTTGCAGCCAGTGTCACGCCGTGATACGAACCTTTACGGGATATGACTTTATATTTGCCAGGTTTGCCTTTACGCTTCCAGTAATAGCGGGCAGTCTTGAACGCAGAATCGTTCGACTCGGACCCACCGGACGTGAACATGGTGGTGTTCAATCCTTCGTATGCAAAGCCGGCCAGTTTATCCGCCAGTTGAATGGACGGCAGATTCGTCATACCCGAAAAACCGGATGTGAATGCAAGTTCCTTCATCTGGTCGTAGGCTGCCCTGGCGAGTTCTTCGCGTCCATACCCGGCGTTGACGTTCCAAAGCCCTGCCATGCCATCCAGAATTTTCTGCCCGTCGGTCGTGTACAACCACACACCTTCCCCCCGTTCCACGACGAGCGGATTGGCATGCGACTTCGGATGATAGGTGGGATGTAGTTGTTTGAAGTCCTTCTCGACCCAGGTTTTTGTATCTTGATCTGTCATGCTATCTCCTTTTCACCACCAAGTATCACAAAGGGAAACCCGATGTGCCGCTTTATGGTAGATCATTATCCTATCACTTCCACATCATGCGGGCCCGACTCGCGTAGTCCCGCGCCTGTCATACGCACAAAGATCGCCCTCTGCTGCAGTTCCTCAACCGAATGAGCTCCACTATAACTCATCCCGGATTGTAATCCTCCGACCAGCTGTGTCAGCACTTCACGCGCCCTGCCGCGATACGGCACCGCGGCTTCCACGCCCTCAGCCACGTACTCTTCGATCTCCTCCTGGGTCAGATCATTTCCTTCACGCTTGTTACGGTCAATATTCGCTTCACGCGAAGCCATGCCGCGTGAAGCTTTATAGCGGTGACCTCGGCGCGTCATGACGAGTCCCGGGCTTTCGTCTGTGCCAGCCAGCATGCTGCCGATCATCACAGTCTGTGCCCCGGCCGCGAGCGCCTTTGCCACATCCCCAGGCTGACGTATGCCACCATCGGCAATAATCGGCACACCATATTCCCGTGCAGCCTGCCCACATTGGATCACGGCTGTCAACTGCGGAACACCCGAGCCCGCCACGATGCGTGTGATGCAGATGGAACCAGGTCCCACGCCAACCTTCACCGAGTCCGCGCCAGCATCGATCAATCGTCTTGTGCCATCGGCAGTGGCGACATTGCCGGCAATAATTTGCGCACCTGGGAAGCCCCTGCGAATATTTTTGATCATCTCGATTTCAAGATGCGAATCGCCATGCGCTATATCCACCACAATACAATCCGCGCCCGCCTCCAGCACAGCTTCCACGCGGCGCATTTCCAGATCCCGCACACCCACCGCCGCGCCCACTGCCAGACGGCCGCGCGAATCTTTCGTTGCTGTCGGGAACTGCGTGATCTTCATAATGTCCTTCAAGGTCACCAGTCCCACCACTTTTCCATTCGCATCCACCAATGGCAGCTTCTCAACTCGATACTCATGCAACAATCGTTCGGCTTCTTTTAGCGGTGTATCCGGTGGCGCACTGTGGACAGGTTTCGACATGATCTCGGTGACACGTTTGCCGTCATCCTCTTCAAACAACAAGTCACGCGTCGAAACAATACCGATCAACTTTTCATTGGAATCCAGGATCAGGATACCACCAGTGTTGGTCTCAGCCACCACACGTTTCACATCACCCACCGTATGGGCTTCAGTCATTGTGAGTGGCCTGTCCACAATAAACGACTCAGCTTTTTTCACCCGCTCGATCTGACCGGCTTGTTCGGCAATGGTCATAAAGCGATGGATCATCCCGATCCCGCCTTCGCGCGCCATCGTGATCGCCATCTCGCTTTCAGTCACCACGTCCATGTTGGCGGAGACGATCGGCACTTGTAGCGCAATATTTTTTGTCAACCAGCTTTTTGTCGAAAGTACTCGCCGCGAGTCCACATCCGAATACTGCGGCACAAGCAAAACATCGTCATACGTCAGAGCCGTTTCAGGCAATATCTTCATAGTCACTCCTCTTGGATTCAACCGCCCGAATTATAATGCTTGACAATGACTCTACACGCGCTTTCTCCCCTGGATGGACGATACGAAAATGAGACAGCTCCGCTTCGGGGGTTCTTCTCCGAATTTGCCTATCTCCGCACCCGCGCACGCCTCGAACTGGACTATCTATCTGCTCTTTCCAAAACAGGCATTTTCCCCGCTGAGAGGTTGTCTGGCTGGAATCCGGACAACCAGGACTTCACCGATCAGGATGCACTCAAAATCCAGGAATACGAAAAGACCACGCGGCATGATGTCAAAGCGATCGAATATTATCTTCGTGAAAAGCTGCCCCCGGAATCCCACCACTGGATTCACTTTGGTCTGACATCTGAAGATATCAATAATATTGCCCAGGCCCTCGCGTTAAGAGATTCGCGCGATCAAGTATTGCTCCCTGCACTCGATAGTCTACTCTCATCACTGCGCGACTTCGCCCAAAAACATCGCGCCCTGGCTCTCCTGGCGCGGACTCACGGCCAGCCCGCCGTGCCAACGACGCTGGGGAAAGAGATCGTGGTCTATGTCGCGCGTCTCATGAAGTGCCGCGATGAAATTGCGGGTCACCGATTCGAAGCCAAGCTGACAGGCGCGGTGGGAAACTTCAACGCATTGCACTCCGCCGCGCCAGAAATTGACTGGCTTTCATTCAGCAGGGAATTTATCCAAAGCCTTCATCTGGAACCCAATCTCATTACAACGCAGATACTCCCATACGACAATTGGATCCGCTATTTCGACTCGATCAAACTGACCAACTCCATCCTCACTGACTACGCGCAGGACATTTGGAGATATATCAGCGATGGCATACTTAAACAGAGAGTCGTTGAAGGCGAAGTGGGCTCGTCCACAATGCCGCAAAAGGTAAATCCCATTGACTTTGAAAACGCGGAAGGCAATCTCGGAATCGCCGACGCACTGCTCACCCACTATGGACAGAAATTGCCAGTCAGCCGATTGCAACGAGATCTGTCTGATTCAACCGTAAGAAGGACGTTCGGCGTTGCACTGGGACATACGCTGCTGGCATGGAATAACATCAGGCGCGGCATGTCGCGCCTGGATGCAGATGAAGCGACAACCAAACATGAGTTGAACGAGCATTGGGAGGTCGTCAGCGAAGGTGCGCAGACAATATTACGCGCTGCAGGAAGAAGCGACGCGTACGAGTCGCTCAAGCTCCAGACGCGGGGACGCGTGCTGGACGAGAGCAGCTACCGGCGTTGGGCCGAAGCGCTTGACGTCGATGAGAAAACGCGGATCCGCTTGTTGGGCCTGTCACCTGAATCCTACATCGGTCTCGCGGTCCAGATCGTCGATAAAGTGCTGAAGGGCGAATACAAGTAGACACATAAACAGTAGCCAAGGAGACATCATGAGTGTCACAGCAGTGATCGGATCGCAATGGGGCGATGAGGGCAAGGGCAAGGCCGTGGATTTTCTCGCAGAACATGCAGATTACGTAGCACGCTTCAACGGCGGGAACAACGCCGGGCATACGGTCATCAACGATTTTGGGACGTTCAAGATCCATCTTGTGCCTTCGGGAATTTTTGCCCAGAACACGGTGGCCTTGATCGGCGGCGGCGTGGTGATCGATCCCGGGGTATTGATCGATGAAATTGACATGTTGAACCGGACCGGCATTGGCGTGGATGGACGCCTGTGGGTTTCCCCCCGTTCTCATCTGATCATGCCCTATCACAAGATCCTGGATGGCCTGTATGAGGAAGCCAAAGGCGCAGGCGCAACAGGGACAACCCGCCGCGGCATCGGGCCTGTCTACGCGGACAAGGTCAGCTACAACGGGATTCGCTGGAGTGACTTTGGGAGTGATGCCTTTGAGTCACGTTTGGCGATGCAAATAGGATTGAAGAACAAGATCATCCTGGCGCTGGGTGGTGAAGCTCTGAAATACGAAGAAGTACGCGACGTGTATCGTGGATATTATGTAAAATTGAAACCGTATATCCGTGAGTTGTTTTCGCTCGTGCAGGACGGGTTGAAAGCAGACAAGAACTTCCTGCTTGAACAGGCCATGGGCACATTCCTCGATACCGATTGGGGAACGTATCCATTTGTGACCGCGTCGACGACGATCCCCTCAGCCGCCACGGCTGGGCTTGGAATTCCGCCGCGTTATATTACCAACGTTGTTGCCGTGACCAAGGCGTATACCACGCGCGTGGGTGCAGGTCCGCTCCCAACGGAAATCCATGATACCGAAAGCGACGTGTATAAAAAGTTCGGCGAGGTCGCCGCCACCACAGGACGAAGACGCCGCGTTGGCTGGCTGGATCTGGAGATCGTGAAAACCGCTGTGCAGCTCAGCGGTGTGACCGAATTGTGCCTGACCAAGCTGGATATATTGAGCGGACTGGAGGAAATCCAGGTCTGCACGCGCTATGAATTGAACGGTAACCCCGTCCGATATGCAGATGTGGATGCGTACGGTCTGGACAAAGTGGAGACCATCTATACCACTGTCAAAGGCTGGCAGGAAGATATCAGTAAGGCAAGATCATTTGATGATTTGCCTGTACCAGCCCAGGACTACGTGAAGTTGATCGAGGACGCGGCAGAGGTCCCGGTGAAGTGGATCGGAGTGGGTCCCCAACGGGAAGCGACGATCAGAAGATAGCGAGTTTAAATCTCGTCCAAAACCACAATCCCCGTCATAAGGCGGGGATTTTTTCATATTGCATATTGACTGCTATTCTGGATGCAGGAGGCTTTACTTGCTAAATGAGAGAGTGCGTAACAGTTTTTAATCTAAATCGTAAATTATTTTAAGCAGATACAAGTCTGCCAAAGCAAAGTCTGGCCAACCAGAAACTAAAAACTATTGGAGGTAGAATGAATATCATATTATGGATCATCTTCGGTGCTCTCGCTGGATGGATTGCTAGCATGATCATGGGAACCAATGCTCAAATGGGTGCCCTCGCGAACATTGTCGTGGGTATCGTGGGTGCCGTGCTCGGTGGCTTCCTGCTGCAGGCCTTTGGCGCACAGGGTGTCACAGGTTTCAACCTGACTAGCATGATCGTCGCCATTTTGGGCGCGGTCGTCCTGCTCTTCCTCGTCGGTCTCGTACGCAGGGCCTGACAAATTAGAAGAGTCGCATAAATCGTAAGACTAAGAAAAACCACCTCCCAAATGATCATTCTTTGGGGGGTGGTTTTTCTTCTCAAAATCCAAAATGAAATTATTATCCAGTTTACCTAAACTCCTTAAACTAACCTACCAGGGATGGAAGGAAGACAAAGCTTCGCGTCTGGCTGCTGCGCTGGCTTACTATACGATCTTTTCCCTCGCCCCACTGCTCGTTATCGTCATCGCGGTCGCAGGCTTGATCTGGCAACGGGACGCGGTCCAGTCGTCGGTGATGAACCAGATCCAGGGACTGGCCGGCGCTGAGGGATCGGAATTCGTCTCCGGCTTGTTGACAAGTGCCAGCAATCCCGCGCAGGGAATTGTGGCTACCATCATCGGGATCATCACCCTGCTTTTCGGCGCCCTGGGGGTTTTCAATGAACTTCATAATGCTCTCAATACAATTTGGGAGGTGAAAGAGGAAAAGGTGGAGGGATTCTGGAATAGCATCAAAAAAGTGATTTTTAATCGCTTCCTCTCTTTCACGATGATCCTGGGAATAGGTTTTATGTTATTGGTTTCACTCGTGATCAGTGCCGGTATCTCAGCTACCGAGGAAATGCTTGCCTCTGTTTTGCCATTCCATGAATTTATTTTGCAGATCATTAATCTGGTGATATCGATCGCCGTGATTACCCTGTTCTTTGCCTTGATCTTCAAGTTCCTTCCCGATGCAGAGATTGCCTGGAGGGACGTCTGGGTTGGGGCATTTTTCACGGCTGTACTATTTTCATTAGGAAAAACCCTGATTGGGCTTTATCTGGGAAGCAGTGCCATCGCCTCATCGTATGGCGCGGCGGGCTCCCTGGTCCTGCTGCTGGTGTGGATCTACTACTCTGCCCAGATACTTTTCTTCGGCGCGGAGTTTACCCAGGTCTATGCCAATCAGCTTGATTCAAAGATTGTCGCGGAGGGACAGGCTGCAACAACGCCACCCGGACCCAGAACATCTACCGGCACAGGAAGAACAGGCAGAGAGATCATTCCTGTGACTTCGGCGCCTGGTTATGAGATGAATCCCAGGATTGAAAGGGAAAACCAGCAGACAGCGCGCTTTGTTGCCGGGCTTATGACTGCTTCCTTTATCTCAGGCATTATGACCACGATATTTGGATTTAAGAAGAAAAGAAAATAACTTTTGTTAACATGCGTATACAGAACGAGCCATGCAAACGGTTTGCATGGCTCGTTTTTTTATATACAGACAAACTCCATTCCCTAGTCGCTCGCCACGGGCAACTTTCTCAGCCACTTCTTTTCAGTTAATTCCTTTAAAGCGAAGTCAGCCCCGTCTGCCCGGGAGAGCTGGGAACTGGAGCCCCTGCCAACATAACCAACCCGATATTTACCTGTGTGCGGACCGTCCGATAATCTTGGGTAACGGACAATCGTCCAATCCAGATCAGAATCCTGAATCACCTTCACATTCGCGGCAGAATCCAGAACCACATCTTTTGCGAGCAAATTCAGCAGGGCGCTGATAAGGTGATCTGCCAGCTTCGGTTGATCTTCCGGCTGGCGCACGCCCGCGCCCGTCGTTGAAACCAGGCGTCGGACACCCTGCTTTCTCATCGCTGCCACAATGTTACTGGCGGAAGTTTCCATCATGCCAGGCACAGGTGGACGCGTGGGTCCAAGCGCGCTGACTACCGCGTCCTGCCCGCCGATGGCTTTTTCCACGGCTGCAGCATCCATCGAATCACCCTGGCAGACTGTCAGGTTCGGGTGTTTCACTGTGAATGCGGACGGAGAACGCACAAAGGCGGTCACGTGATGACCCGCTTCCAATGCCTGTTCAACAACCTTTAATCCCACCCCCCGCGATGCTCCGAATACAACGACTCTCATGATTTCTCCTATGATTACGTTTTTATAAAGCAAGCAAAAGCTTCAATTGCTTTGCCACCTGTCTCAATGGCTCTGCCGTGTGATAGGTACGGCTCAGGATAATGCCTCCCTCAATGGAAGCGGTAACGAATGTCGCCATCTCATCCGCTTTCGTGTTTGTATATCCACTTTCCAATAGTTTCTCCCGGAATGCAGATTGCAGCATCCCATAGGCCTCACGACAGGCGGCATTGATCCGCTCTGATTTTGTGGCGGTTTCCATTGCCACAGCCGTCAGCGGGCTCCCAGCCGCAAAGCCTGAGAGTTCCACGTTATCGGCGATCTTCAGCACAAAGTTATAGACTGCTTTTGCCGCATTGCGGCTCTCGGCCAGGCCATCTCTAATGCGTTCTGCGGTCAATCGCCCCGATTGCAGAACAGCCTCAGATGTAATCTGATCCTTCCCTTCGGGAAAATAATAATACAACGAGCCTTTCGGCGCGCCACTCTCCTTCACGATCTCATTCAAGCCTGTGCCATGAAATCCCTGCTTTTCAAGCAAGGCACAGGTTGTTTGTAATATCTGTTCGCGTACAGTGGACATGATGTTCTTCCTCTTCCTGTTTTTCAGGAATGCCATTATTATAACGACTGGTCTATATATAGTCAAGCGAGGAGAAGCACATGGAAACACCCATATTGGTTACAGGCGCGCTCGGGAACGTTGGCACAGAGGTCGTTAAACGGTTGCAGGCTGAGGGGGTAAAGATCCGTGCGGCGGATATTAATCAGGAAAAACTCAACGGGAGATTTGACCATTCAGTGGAATCCATCCGTTTTGATTTCTCCGACCCAGGCACCTATGCCAAAACGTTTGAGGGAGTGGAGAAGATGTTTCTGATGCGCCCGCCGCATATCTCCAATATCAAGCGTGATATGGTCCCTGCACTGGACGCGGCAAAACGCGCGGGCGTTAAGCACGTCGTGTTCCTTTCCATTATTGGAATTGAAAACGCAAAGTTCATCCCCCATTACAAGATCGAAACATATCTGGAGGATATAAACCTGCAAACTACATTTTTACGTTGCAGTTTCTTCATGCAGAACCTGAATACAACCCATTGCAGGGAAATCAGGGAGCGCAATGAAATCTTTGTGCCTGTCGGAAACGCCAAAACAAGTTTTGTGGATGTGCGTGATATTGGCGCAGTGGCTGCGCGCGTGTTAACTGAAACGGGTCACGAAAATAATAACTACGATCTCACCGGGAGCGAGGCATTGGACTACTGGCAGGCGACAAAGATCCTCAGTGCAACTTTGGGACGCGAGATCAGGTATCGAAAGCCCAATCCATTTTATTTTCTTGCCGAGACTGTGCGACGCGGTACGCCATTTACATTCGCGTTGGTAATGACGGGACTCTATATGTCAACCCGTTTCGGCATGGCAGCGTCTGTCACCCACGAAGTGGAACGCCTGACAGGCAAAAAGCCGATTTCCTTCAAACAATATACGCAGGATTATAAGGAGGCGTGGTTATAATCAGTGCATGCCAAAACTCATCATCCTCTCCCATGATAAAGATGAATATCAGCGGTTGATCGAAGCCGCCAATTTACCAGATCTGAAATTTGTGACCGACCCTTCACAAGCGGACATCGTGATAGGCGAACCGAAAGCCATACGGGATGCGCTGCCGCTTCTTTCCCAGCCGAAGTGGATCCAGGCCATTTATGCGGGAGTGGAGCCTTTGGTGGATCCCGCCCAGCGCCGCGACTATGTTCTCACCAATGCCCGAGGTGTCTTTGGTGAGTTGATGTCTGAATATGTTTTTGGGTATATGCTCTTTCTGGAAAAGAAAATACTTGAGCGCATCCAGTCGCAGGAGGCTCGCGAGTGGCAGAGAAGTGAATCAGGAGTGTTACGCGGGAAGACGATTGGACTCCTCGGCGTTGGCTCGATCGGCGCACATCTGGCGGGCACCGCAAAACATTTTGGAATGAATGTGAAGGGATTTACACGCGAAAGTGAAACAAGTACACAGGTAGACAGGTACTATCATGGCAATGATCTACTGAAATTCGCAGATGGATTGGACTATCTAGTCAGTGTTTTACCTCGAACGAAAGGGACAAATAAAATTATTGACGCAGCGTTGCTACGCGCATTACCAGGCCACGCCGTTTTTGTGAATGTAGGTCGCGGAAACTCCGTGGACGAGTCTGCGCTGCTCAAGGCGTTGAATGACGGTAAACTCGCCGCGGCGGTACTGGATGTGTTCGACAGGGAACCACTCCCAGTTGATCACCCGTTTTGGAATACACCCAACCTGTACATGACCTTCCATACGTCCGCCATCAGTTATCCGGAAGATATTACCAGGCTTTTTGTTGAAAACTATCATCTCTATCTCAAGGGCCAGCCACTGAAGTATGTGGTTGACTTTGAACGAGGATATTAGGCAATGTCAGGCTGAGCGTAGCAAAGCATCTCTGCTACAGTCACATTGTCCCGATGCCATTCGGGAGAGTAACAATTCTCAGGAGCATGCATGTCCCCCACCTTAACTGACATTCAACGCGCAGCACAACGCATTCACCCATACATCCACCGTACACCCGTACTAACCAATGAAAGTTTGAATCAAAAAGTCGGCGCACAGGTGTTTCTCAAGTGCGAGAACATGCAGAAGGTGGGAGCTTTTAAGTTCCGCGGCGCGTGCAACGCGGTATTTTCGCTCAGTGATGAGGAAGCCGCCCGCGGCGTATGTACTCACTCGTCAGGAAATCATGCCCAGGCATTAGCGCTCGCGGCACGCATGCGAGGCATCCCAGCGTATATTGTCATGCCGAACAACGCGCCATCGGTGAAGAAGAATGCTGTCGCAGGCTATGGCGGTCAGGTCACGTTTTGCGCGCCCACACTGGAGGCACGTGAGGCAACCCTGCGGAGAGTCTATGAAAGCACGGGGGCAAACGTGGTCCACCCTTATAACGATGAGCGGGTCATCGCGGGCCAGGGGACGGCCGCGCTGGAAATGCTGGAGGAAGTTCCTGATTTGGATGTGATCATTACCCCTGTTGGCGGCGGTGGTCTCTTGAGCGGAACAGCCATCGCCGCGACCGGAATCAAAAAGGGAATCCGCGTCATCGCCGGTGAGCCAGAAATGGCCGATGACGCCCATCGGTCACTACAGGCCAAAGCGATTATCCCATCCACGTATCCAGAAACGATTGCCGATGGATTGCTCACGTCGCTCGGAACGTTGACATTTCCCATTATTCAACAACGCGTCGAACAGATCGTCACGGTAAGTGAGCAGGGAATCGTCGACTCGATGAAGTTCGTCTGGGAGCGCGTGAAGATTGTTATCGAGCCGTCTGCGGCGGTGGCGATTGGTGTGCTGTGGGAAAAGAAGATCGATCTGGGTGGCCTAAAGGTGGGAGTGATTCTCAGCGGCGGAAACGTGGATCTGGAAAACCTTCCGTGGATGAAATGAGCGAAATCAACTATCAAAATGCAGAATTGCCAGGTTGCCATCGAAATTGGCGGCAAGTTGCTCGGGAAGGTTGCCAAGTGTATCGGCTACACGTTTGCGTGAACCAAATCCAGGAACCACAATAAAGCTACTGATGCTTTCCTGGTCCAGTGAAGAAGATTTGAGTTGATCCTTTAGAGGTTCAACCCTGATGGGATGATCCGTTTTATGGATTGCCAGCAGGGAATCAATCGACTGCAAATAACTCGGATCCGCGAGAAGCACGAGCGGAACATTCAGGGTTTTCGCCAGTAATAGGTTCGCTTCAAACATACGATTCAATACAACATGTGGAACAGCTTTGTGAGGCAGCACAAAAACAATACGTTGAGTCCCGTTTAACGGTATGGGAAGTTTTCCAACCATCACTGGCGTATCTGACCCCCACACCACTTCATCCAGCACCGTGCCAAGCATAGACTCACGCAGAGTCCTTTTGCCGCGCCAACCCATCATGATCAACGATGCATTTCGCTCAAAGGCCGTGTGCAGGATGCCCTGGGCGTAGGTGGCGGCAAGGCGAGGAATCAATTCGATTTTAGAATCTGGGTCTCCCATCACATCGTGGACGCGTGCGAGCAATTCACGATGCAGACCCAGTGTATTTTCATGTTCACCCAGATCCTTTGCCACACTCACTGCGATGACTTTCCCGCCGTTGACTTTTGCCAGCAATGCCGCAAGCCCCAACAGTTGCTCCTGTGATTTCGGATCTGTGACAGGTACGAGAATCCGCCCAAAGAGTGGAGAAGGCTTCTCGTCTTCCGAGGCAGTTTGAAGTCCGGCCCCGAAGCGCTGCACAATTAAAGGGGATGTAATCGAAGTGAGCAGGATCATCAAGATGGCGGCGTTGAAAATAACCGAATCAAAGAGTCCCGTTTGAAGGCCGATGACGAGAGTCGGGATGGTTACCGCGGCCTGGGCATGCGAAAGACCATAGACTGTCCAAAATTCTGATCTTGTATATTTATAAATCCGTGCAATAATAAAGGCGGCGATCAGCTTTGAAACGTAGGCGACGATGGTGACACCAACGGCAACGATGACGGTTTCCCGATTCTCCAGAAACGAAAGCGGATCTGTGATCATGCCGCTATAGAGCAAAAAGATGGGAATGAAAAACGATTCGCCGATGAAAAGAACATGACCCGTGACCGGGCTATGACGTGGAAGTGTTGCATTGATGGCAAGACCGGCCAGGAATGCTCCGACAACTTCATGGACGCCGATCAATTCCGCGCCGAATGCGGCAACAAACAGGACAACGATGATGAACTGAAATTCAATTGCCCGCCCACTGAACCGCTGGAAGAAATAATTCGCCAGGCGCGGCAGACCAATGATGATCAGGGCCGTAAAAACGGACAACAGCACAAAGAGTTGGACAAAATATCCAAGGGATAAGCCGCCTGATTTTGCGCCCAGTACCACGGCAAGAACAATGAACGCACCAATGTCGGTTAGGACCGTTGCACCCGTTGTAACCGCGATGGCTTCGTTACGGGTCACGCCAAGACGCGTGAGGATTGGAAAGGCAATCAGCGTGTGTGATGCAAATGCTGAACCAAGCAGGATCATCCCAAGCGGTTCGAGCCCAAGAATATAGCCGAGTCCCATGCCCATCAGTTGTGGCAAAAGAAACGTGAAAAGACCAAACACGGCAGCGCGTCCGCGCACCCGTATGAATTGATGGATGTCCACTTCCAGTCCCGCACTGAACATGAGATATACCAGTCCAATTGTGGATAAGAACTCCATGCGGTCGCCCGCTTCAAGGAGTCCAAATCCATGCGGGCCGATCAACATGCCGCCGATAATGATGCCAATAATGCCAGGCAGTCGTATGCGCTCAGAGAGGAGCGGCGTGATCAGAATGATGGTCATGATAAGCAGAAAAAATCCGACTGGCTTATCGAACAATTCAAGCATGCGTAACCCCAATGTTCATAAGAGAGTCACTTCTACAATTTCGCCCGCGCTCAAACCCGTGGCGTCAGGGTGAATGCGCAAGAGTCCATCCGCGGCGGCGAGGGTGAAGATGAGGTTGCTTTTGCCGAAAATCGGCTCTGCATCAAGAACCTCACCCCCTGCCCCTCTTCTGGGAGGCGAGGGGAGAAGTTTCACAGGCCACCAATCTTCGCGGCCAGCTTGCGAGGGAAGGTTTACTGTCAGTCGTGCGAGTACGGTTGCCTTGGGTCGGGACAGTACGCCCAATAACTGTTCAATCACGGGGACCACAAATAAATATCCATTTACCAGTGCGCTGACGGGGTTGCCGGGCAACCCGATCATAGCCTTTCCATGACATACTCCCAGAATCGTCGGCTTGCCTGGGCGGGTATTGATGCCATGCACAAGCACACCGGGTTCGCCCAACGACCGCAGGACATCCGCGGTCATGTCGCGCGTGGATGCAGATGACCCCGCAGTGATGATGACCACGTCACACTCGGCTAGCGCCTTCGCCGCCGCATCTCTCAACGCCTCAAACTGATCGGTAATGATCCCGTAGCGTTTTGCCTCGCCTCCGCTTTTTTCCACCAGCGCCGCGAGTGTATAGGAATTGATGTCACGTACCTGACCCGGACGCGGCGTTTGATCTGGATCAATCACCTCATCGCCTGTGGAAATTAATCCGACTCGTATCTTTCTTGTCACACGGACGTGAGTGATCCCCAACGCCATGAGTCCGCCAATTTCGGCGGGACGAATCAGGTTCCCCTTTGCCTGAACCACCTGACCCTGAGCCACATCCTCCCCGACGCGTATCAGATTCTCGCCATCCGCGACCGCACGAAAGATTTCGATTTCGTTTTTTTGCACAGATTGTGTATATTCCAACATCATGACAGCATCTGCCCCGTTGGGCAGCATACCGCCTGTGTGGATCAATGCACATTGACCCGTGCCGATCTCAAATGAAGGTGAGTCTCCCATGGGCACTTCGCCGCTGAGAAACAAATACGCGGGCAGCGAATCGCTTGCTCCATGCGTATCGCCCGCACGGACGGCATAGCCGTCCACGGTAGAGCGCTGAAAATCAGGTAAGGGATGCGGCGCGGTGATGTCTTCCGCGAGGACGCGGCCCAAAGCTGAGGCAGCGCTTATTAACTCAGAACCAATGATCGGCTGGTCATGGAGCAGATGCGAGAGCAATAATCGGCGCGCTTCGTCGGGAGGAACGAGGGTCAGGAATTCAGGCATGGAGCTATCGCAGCCAAAACGTCAGAGTCAAAAAGTAGGTGGTCAGCCCGAAAACAGAAAGCGCTGTGGCGGTGAGGAGCGTCCAGTTTGTGGGTGCACCCATCGAAATGTTGCGGAGCTGGTAAATTTGAAAAAGAGCAAATGGAAGTGTGAGGAATGCCGGCCAGATCAGGGAAAAGGAAAGACCCAGAGATGGAGAAATTGCGAAAAAAATGTAGGCGAATAGAAGAAAAATATGGTGCAACGGCACAACGCGTTCCCAACCAAGCCGTGTGAGGAATGAGGTGCGATTGAACTTACGGTCAGAGGCAAAAGTTGGAAAATCCATGATAATGAAATAGGCGAATGCGAGCAGGGTTAGCGGAATGGAGACGGCCAGAAAACGGTGAGTCTCATCTGCCTGAAGCAAATAAGCGATGGATGGGATCACATAGCCAATATGCGCAGCAAGCAGGAATTCACCAAAACCGCGATTACGAAACGGAGGCAATGAATATGCAAGTATGATAACAAGGGAGAGCAGCAGGAAGGAGAAGGACGCGGGGGAAAGATGTTGATTGTTGTAGAGAATAAAAGCAACGACCGCATTGGCGGTGAGGGATGAGATGGAAATATATAAAGCGTTGTTCCGTAGAACTGCCCTTTCACGGCGGGTCTCGTTCTCGGTAAGCGGCTCGGCATCCAGGCGGAAGACTTCAGACAGCAAAGCCATGCTCATTTGCGCGAGCAGGATCGCGGCGAGTCCAAGCCAGAAGGAATCGGCTCGGAACGGTTTGCCCAGGTAATTGGCAATGCTCGCGCCAAGAGAAAAGGTCAGCGCGGCGAGGAGGAGGTGTAGAGGACGAGTGAGACGGAGGAGAGTTCTCAAGTTATGATTTCCGATTGGCGATTATTTGATTGTACTGCGCTGGTTTAACAGCCTTGATGGCTTGCAGCGAGGGATGTATTGAAACCAGCCATTTC
>JBDTPH010000006.1:0-6716 GCA_039932795.1 Chloroflexota bacterium | reverse complement strand
CGCCCACGAGAGGAGCCAGGTCCGCAACGGTGCCGAGTGCCACCAGATCGAGGAGGCCTGCCAAATGTAGACTGGACGCCTGTCCATTAGCCTTTTGAGCCAATGCTTCTGCGATCTTGTATGCAATCCCCACGCCTGCCAGAAATTTATCAGGATAGCAGTCGCCGTGCTGTTTTGGATTGATCACCGCGAAGGCGGGGGGTAAGGGCGGATGGCCATCCGCCCTTACCGCCTCAGGGTGGTGGTGGTCACTGATAATGAGGTCCAGCCCAATGGTCTGGGCGTGAAGCGCTTCGTTTGGGGAGCGGATGCCGCAATCCACAGTGATGACCAGTTTGACGCCCTCCGCTTTGAGAGAGTCAAGTGCATCCGTATTCAGGCCGTACCCCTCGTCGAAACGATTCGGGATGTAATGGCGAACGTTTGCGCCGAGGCCCTTGAGTGCATCCACCAGGAGAGCAGTGGCTGTCACGCCATCCACATCGTAATCGCCGTAGATGGCAACGGGTTCATTGTGCCTGATGGCGTACTGGATGCGGTCCACTGTTGCAGTCATGCCAGTGAGCTGAAAGGGATCCGTATCAAAACTGGGCACGGCTTGAAGGAAGGCGCGCGACTCATCGTAATTCGCCATGCCTCGATTGAACAAAATTTGTTTGAGGATCGGAGGAAACTTGACAAGTGCCTCGTCTGCCTGGGGTGTAATGGGTGGGTTGATCACCCAGCGTTTAATATGCATTTGATCGATTGTCCGTTACATTAATAAAATTCTCAAAGTTGAAAGTCAGGTGTCCAGTATAAACGGGGATGGGAGTTGCGGGCAAGTGTATAATGCCCGTGGAGGAACCATGTACATTCTTAGGCCTGATGAAAAAACGACGCCCGTAATGCTGTACACGCATAACTCGCTTGTGCGTGGCGACGTTGTGACCAAACAAAGTGTCGCGCGCGTGAGCATCTGGTTAAGGACAGACGCTCCCAGTTATATGCACATTCTTAAGCCACATGTGCTGATATTTGGTGGAAGCCCTGTAAAAGCCATGTCTTATTCAGAGATCTATTATCCTACCACACAGTTGATTGCCTTTCATGTCCTGCCTCCCATGGAAGAAGTACTGGATTACGACCCCGCAGAGGCGAATCGCATGATGGAACCGGTGGACGTTCTGGTGGGTACGTTCCTGATGAAAGGGAAGATACGCATCTCAACTCAAACGGAGCTGGGTACCAGTCTCGAGGTGGCCCGCGTCTCCTGGATGTCTCTATATGATGTCGAAGTCACGAACCCCTACCTTCCACAAATGGCACCTCTGCACGTTCCCATGACTCTGCTGAATCCCATTCATGTGGCATTTGGGATAACACATTCGGCTTAATTCCTCTCATGGAAATTTCTGTTACCACTCCCGCCCTGTTATTCCCAGCCATATCGCTTCTGATGCTGGCATATACCAACCGCTTCCTGACACTTGCCACGATCATCCGTAACCTGTATGATCGTTATCACTCTGTTCCAAATAAGAACCTGCTCGGCCAGATTGCAAATTTGCGCTACCGCGTCTATCTTATCCGCAATATGCAGATCTTTGGTGTGCTCAGTTTATTGTTTTGCGTGATCAGCATGTTTGCCCTTTTTGCCGGCTGGATTTCGGGCGGACAATGGACATTTGCCATCGCTCTGATCCTGATGATCGTTTCCATGTTGATCTCGCTGCGCGAACTTCAGATCTCTGTGGGCGCCCTGGACCTGCTGCTCATGGATATGGAAGAGCACGAGAAAACGGAAATGTAGTGTGAATGATGCCATAAAGGTTCGAATTACCCGCCTCTAATCCTTTTCCTACATTCCACTAATTATGGTCAAATACTCAAATCCTACAATAAAGTGTCAGGGAAGAATATTTACTTTAGCGTTACTTTTTTGGAGGCACTATGGATCTCAATAAATATACACAGAAATCGCAGGAAGCGATTCTCCACGCACAACAGATGGCACAGGATTACGGTCATCAGAGTATTGAACCGGCGCACCTGCTCCTGGCACTGCTGCGGCAGGATGAAGGTGTTGTCCCTGCCCTGGTCAACAAGGTGGCAGGCAGTATCGAAGGCTTGCGGGATGAATTAAGTCTCGACCTCGATAAGCGTCCCCGGATGCACGGCTCAAACGCCGAGATTGGGCTGGCTCAAACCACTTCGAACGCTCTCCAGACCGCTGAACGCTACGCCAAAGGCATGCAGGACGATTATGTGTCAACTGAGCACATCCTGCTCAGCCTGACTGACTCCATCGAGGGCAGGCGGCTCAGTTCCTACGGCCTGACCAAGGATGCCATTCTCAGCGCGCTCAAGTCTGTGCGCGGGTCACAACGCGTCACATCGCAGGACCCGGAGTCCACCTATCAGGCGCTGGAACGTTATGGCCGTGACCTGACAGGCGCGGCGCGGCAGGGCAAGCTCGACCCCGTCATTGGGCGGGATGAAGAGATCCGCCGTGTAGTGCAGATTCTCTCGCGTCGCACGAAGAATAATCCCGCGCTGATCGGCGAACCGGGCGTTGGCAAGACGGCGATCGTCGAAGGCCTGGCACAACGCATCATTAACGGTGACGTGCCCGAAGGTCTGAAGAAGAAGCGTCTGATCCAACTGGATATGGGCGCGCTGATCGCTGGAGCAAAATATAGGGGTGAGTTCGAGGAACGGCTCAAGGCAGTCCTAAAGGAGATCACTGAATCGGAGGGTGAAATCCTGCTATTCGTGGATGAAATGCACACGGTCGTCGGCGCGGGCAAAGCAGAAGGTGCCATCGACGCGGGCAACATGCTTAAGCCCATGCTGGCGCGCGGCGAGCTTCATCTCATCGGCGCGACCACGCTGGATGAATATCGGACAAATATCGAAAAAGATCCCGCTCTCGAACGGCGTTTCCAGCCGGTGCTGGTGGAGGAGCCGAGCGTGGAGGATACCATTTCGATCCTGCGTGGACTCAAGGGACGCTACGAAGTCCATCATGGTGTGCGTATCACCGATGCATCTGTGATCGCCGCCGCGACCCTTTCGCACCGTTATATTGCCGACCGTCAATTGCCGGATAAAGCCATTGACCTGATCGATGAAGCCGCGGCGCGTCTGCGAACTGAGATCGATTCCAAGCCGCAGGAACTGGATGTGGTGGATCGTCAGATCATGCAATTTGAGATCGAGCGCGAAGCGTTGAAGAAGGAAAAGGACAAGGCTTCGAAGGAACGGCTTGGGAAGATCGAACAGGATCTGGCTGACCTGCACGAGACATCCAAGGCATTGACCGCGCGCTGGCAGACCGAGAAGCAAGCGATCTCCGAGCTGCGTGAGTTAAAGGAAAAGCTGGAACAGGCGTATTTGGATATCGAACGCGCTGAACGCGAATCCAATCTCGAAAGAGCCGCACGCCTGCGTTACGGCGACTTGCGTGAGCTTGAACAAAAGATCCAGGCTGCGGAAGCCAAATTGAAATCCCTTCAAAGTGAGGGCGCACTCCTCAAGGAGGAAGTGGACACTGAAGAGATCGCCTCCATTGTGGCGCGCTGGACGGGTATCCCTGTGACGCGCTTACTGGAGGGCGAAACACAGAAGTTGATCCATATGGAGGAGCGTTTGCATGAGCGCGTCGTCGGCCAGGATGAGGCGCTGAGAGTGGTCTCGAATGCAGTACGTCGTGCCCGCGCGGGCCTGCAGGACCCGAACCGCCCGATCGGTTCCTTTATCTTTTTGGGACCCACTGGCGTGGGTAAAACGGAGCTTGCTCGTGCACTTGCTGAATTCCTCTTCGACGATGAACACGCCATGATCCGTATTGACATGAGCGAGTATCAGGAGAAGCACACAGTGTCACGCTTGATCGGTGCGCCGCCTGGATACGTGGGCTATGAGGAAGGCGGGCAGCTCACAGAGTCTGTGCGGCGGCGGCAGTATAGCGTGGTGCTGTTCGATGAAATCGAGAAGGCACACAGCGAAGTGTTCAATGTCCTCCTGCAATTGCTGGACGATGGTCGCCTCACAGATGGACAGGGCCGCACCGTGGACTTCCGAAATACGGTCGTAATCATGACTTCGAACCTGGGCAACCAGCTGTGGGAAGGTGAACAGGAAGTGACACGCGATGCCATTCACCGCGTTTTGCAGAACCATTTCCGCCCTGAGTTCCTTAACCGCATTGACGAGATCGTTGTCTTCCAACCATTGACGAGGGAGCAGCTTTCTGAAGTCGTGGACTTCCAACTGCGACGTGTGGGTAAATTGCTGGGTGATAAAGGTTACTATCTCGAAGTAAGCCAGGCAGCCAGGGAGCATATTGCTGAAAAGGGATATGACCCCGCCTTTGGCGCGCGGCCGCTTAAGCGTGCCATTCAGCGCGAGTTGCAGGACCCGCTGGCATTGAAGATCCTTTCCGCTGAATTTCGGGAAGGCGATGTGATCGAAGTTGATCGCGGCACGGATGGATTGGTCTTCACCACTGCCGTACAAGGGGAGGTAGTGGAACCGTAAAGTGAAACATCAGACGAAAAGTCTGCCGTTTCGATTTCGGAAGATCAGCATGTTCAGTGATCGCAACAGTAATAACATTTGCTCGTTTATTTTCACAGGAGGCAGAAATGAGGAAGTTACTTGTTCCGTTTTTGATATTGCTTGTCTTGTTGACAGCCTGTGGGCCAGGCCGCGACCTGGAAGTCACCACACCAGACTCCACGATACGACTGACTACGCCGAGCCCCAACCCCGAGCTTAACCAGCCAGATGATGCTGGAGGCGTCGCCGGTCTCATACCCGGAATCTGGCACGGCATCATTGCCCCGGTCATGTTAGTGGGTTCGTTCTTCAACCCAGCCATGCAAATATACGAAGTACACAACAATGGGGTGGAGTACAACCTTGGGTACCTGATCGGTGTGGCCCTGGTGTTTCTCATTCTAGGTGTATTCGGCGGCAGACGACGCTAACCCGCTGCCCTTGCGAGAAGGACCCTGAAAAACTGCAGGTTCATCACCTGCAGTTTTGTTTAAATCTTCCTCACCAGCTGCCAGCTTGCTATTTCCTTACAATGAATTTGTCTTGAATACTTTTCCTGTATAATCTTTTTATATCCAATTATGTCCTTTTTGCCATACGGGGATGCTATCTTAATAGACCGGGCATACTCTTTACGTCACCGCAACGAACAATGAAAACGTGCAATTGAATATTCAGAAGATGGAGAGTCGAGGAAAACCTCGTTCTACTTCTATGACGGCGCCTGAGTCTCTGACTTGGCATGCCGCGCCCAACCGGTTAGGCAATTGGCCGGATGAAAGGAAATTCTGCGGCTTTGGAAAGCTCAAAACCGATATTTTTCAACGAACCTTGCACAGTATTTATGATACCCAAAATTCAACAAACGAAAGATGATAAGAATGCAAAACGAATATGATCTGCAAAATGTGGAAAAATTCAAAATCAACCCTCACCAATGGTTACAGACCCTCCTGGCTATCGCAGGCGATAAGGAAAAGAAGGAAGAGGTGATGCATATGATTGCCCATCAAAGTGGACTTCCTCTCCAAACAGCCGAAATGATGTTTGCGAGCACGATACGTGTTTTGATCGATGACACTCGATCGAATTGATGAATTGTAAAGTTAATGTTTTTCCTCAAGTAAAGATACGATAAGATAACCCTTTGCAATAAAGAATTGTGTGGCAGGACAATGGAGCTGGCGTTGCCCTATCAATGAAGCCGCAGGCGATAAGCCTGCGGCGTTTTTTACCTGAATATTTCCATTCACAAGCGGCCTCTTCTGCAGGGATATAATAAATCACAAAATAATATAGGACTCGTTAGGTATATGGGAGAGAAATAAATATGTTCAGCACTTCTAAAAAATCGCCAACTGTATTCGTTGGCACGTACACAGAATCGGAGGGTAGTACGAGCGAAGGGATGTATGTCTATCGAATGGATCCAGCCTCCGGTACTCTCACTTTCGAAAGAGTGGTGAAAGGTGTTGTCAACCCTTCCTTTCTTGAAATCCCTCCGCAGCAGGGTTTTATCTATGCTGTGAATGAAGTTGGAAATTTCGCCCGCCAGCCCTGGGGCAGTGTGAGTGCCTTCTCCATCAACTCGTCTGTTGAACTTAATGTACTGAACGCCCAGCCCTCGCATGGCGCAGATCCCTGCTACATAAGCATCGAGCATACGGGCCGATTTGCTCTGGTCGCCAACTATAGTAGCGGGAGTGTTGCCATGCTCCCGATTCGAACGGATGGACAGCTGGGTCCCGCCACCGATATGATTCAGCACTCAGGCTCGAGCAGTCATCCCGAACAACAGACCGGCCCACATGCCCATTGCATCCTTCCTGATCCGACAAATCGATATGCTGTGGCAGCAGACCTGGGTGCTGATAAACTCCTGATCTATCAAATGGACCTGGAAAACGGCAAGCTATACAAACATGCCGAGGTGCAGGTCCAGCCGGGCGCGGGTCCGCGCCATCTGACGTTTCACCCCAATGGACGATATGCCTATCTGATCAATGAACTGAACTCAACCCTGAACGCCTACCGCTATGATTCGAACAACGGAACTTTTGAGGCGCTTCAAACGGTCTGCACTTTGCCATCCGATTTCAAGAGCGAGAACCTGTGTGCAGACGTAACTACTCAGGGCAAAGGCGTGACAAAGTCAGGTAAAAAAGGAGCGTCAG
>JBDTPH010000005.1:0-3473 GCA_039932795.1 Chloroflexota bacterium | reverse complement strand
TAGCTACTCTACCATCAGTCGCATTTGGTACCCCACCTCCACCTCCTCTGCCGAAGAGCGCTCAAACCTCCGACCCGGACGGCAATGGCTTCTGTATCGATCCAGACAGTGGGGTCCAATGCGTGGGCACCTTCTCAAGTGAGTCGTTGTTCCAGTTCCAGATCCTCAGCAATGGAGTGGAGGTGGGACAAAATGAGGGTGTGGAAGAGGTTTCTTTTGCGGTGAAAAAGGACGGTGATGCTGTTTATAGTACAGTTGAGACAATCAAACCCTACTGCATTTTTGGCGGAAATGGGCCCTGTAATCCCTGGGTTACGGAGAATGGCGTTTATAAATGGACACAGGGAGGTGCGCCCATTGAGCCGGGTGAATACGAGATGGAAATCTTTGCAACTCTGAACGGCGAAACATCCCGTTGGGCGGTGGATTTCACGTTAACCCTGCCCTAAAAAGTATTAATCGCAAAATGATGTTTGTCTTTGCACTGACCCGAAAACGTAGCCACGAAAAGCAGGCACCTCATGTCAAAAGATAGCGCAGGCGTGGAGACTGTTGATAGAGCGTCAGGGTTTTGGCTGCCACGCGATGTTGTAAGCGATGTCGTTTCTGCCGAGGACAGTCGGTTCTGGTAGAGCAAGCGGCGCTTTTAGAGCTTCACGGATATCCACGATATACAGGGATGTCTTCCCCGCTGATGAGATTGTGATGGCAGCGTACCCACCATCGGGCGACCAGTAGATTTCATTGAGTCCACCTTCAGTTGTCGCGACCGGGGACTCAAAGAGTGGCCTAGTTGTTGTCCCTTTGGGATTTGACCAATATAGCCACACGTCGCCATTTGGACATCCCGCAGCAAACAGCAAGTACCCATTGGATGACCTTTTGCTATAAGAACTACGCGATTGTGTTTCAATACCCTTCTGGCATTTTTCGTAAGGTTTGAACTCACTGTAAGTTCCATCCGGGCGCAGCCAGGTTAAAGTATTCTCAAAACCTCTGACGAACATGGTTCCGTCCCAGTAATCGACCAGCGGCGTGCTTGTTTTGGCGATTTCTGCAAGGGTCGCGCCGTCCAGGGCCGCTTCATAGTAGGCAAATTTACCGTTATTATTTTCCCATGATACGCGCCCCGCAATGAATAATATGTTCCCTTCGCGTGTCCATGAGTAATTCCAGGAATAAAGGTCTTCATCTTCTGGGAGGATGTTGGTAACGTTCGTGTCGCCATTCCCATTCGCATCGACCACATGGATTCGAGCCATATCGCGGTTCCCAACCCGTTCAATGATGATATAGGCAACATGTTGACCATCCAGTGACCAGGAAGGAGCGCTGTAAATATTCGGTACATTCGTAAGCTGTGTTTTATTCTGTCCGCTCACGTCGATGCTGGAAAGAAGCCACTTGTCATTGTTGGGAGTCTTTTCAGTAAAGAGCAATCTGCTCCCGTCCGGTGACCATGGATTCAGGTTATCAAACTTATGATCGGTCTCCCCGTCCGTGACCTGGAACACGCCTGAACCATCAGCGTTCATCACAAAGATCTGTACAAACCCAGTACGATCACTTTCGAAGGCGATCCGTTTTCCATCCGGTGACCAGAATGGGGTTCCATCATAGGCAGCGTTGTGGGTCAGATTAGTGCGTCCACTGCCGTTGGCGCGCATCGTATAGATATCAGCATTCCCGTTTTCTTCGGATACGAACGCAACCAGGCCATTATCGGGGAAGGATAAGCTGTCGACTGTCTCGGTTGCATTTGTCACAGGAGCAGTGCTTTGCAGTTGCGATACAACGAAATTAATGCTAATCCCCAGGACAATGAGTGCCATGGCACCAGCAAACAATTTGACGCCTGAAGAAATACGATTTATCACAGGAATATTCCTTGCCTTTCTCGTCACGTGTTGGATAACTTTTTGTGATGGTCCTGAATTTTTATCCCACCGAGCATGAAATTCGTTCTGTAAATAAACAGGAAGCAAACCCATTTCAGCAGCGTAGGAATTGCATGTCTCACAGGAATGCAGGTGTTCATCCAATAATAAAACTTGATTCTCTTTTAGCAGTCCATCCAGGCGACGATGGATCAACTTAATGGCTTGTTTATGAGTAAGACTGTTCATGAACTTCCTTCTTTCAACACATCGTGCAACTGCCTTCTGGCGGTGTTCAATCTGGAATGGACTGTACCTTCAGGAATTCCCAACAGTTGGGCGATCTCGGCCACCGGTAAATCGTGATAATAGCGGAGCACAATGGGGATGCGGTGCTTCTCGTCCATGTTGTGGATGGCACGCTGTAAGGCTTGATCTGACTCGCCTTGAATGGCACTCTCCTCCACGGATGGATTCTTTTGCACCCGCAAAATCCCACTGAGGATATGTTTTAGCCGTTCGCGGCTTTTCTGGCGTTGGAGGCGCGTCCGGCAGATATTGATCGTGATCGAGTAGAGCCAGCTCTTTAAGCTTGCTGCGCCGCGAAACGAGTCGAGCGAACGCAGGGCAGCAAGTAAAGCTTCCTGCGTGGCATCCTCCGCTTCAACGGAATCATCCAAAATGGAAAGAGCCAGACGGTAGACGTCCTGCTCATATGTCTGAACAAAATTCTCAATTGCAGACGAATCTCCCACTCTGCAAAGTTCTATCATGCGATAGTCCATGGTGATCATTCTAAACTATTAGACATGCCTCAGGTCAAAAACCTTCATTCTTCCAGTTGTGGCGTAAAGCTTCGCGCTGGGATGATAAAATAACTGTGTCATGTTGTTCTCGTCTTAAAACAAGGAGAGAAAATGGCAACAAACTATCTTGAAGGACTGCTGGCTGAGAATGAAGAAATCCTGTTGGAGACCCACCAACACTGGTTCGTGCTCTTTGGCAGGATTTTTCTCGAAATACTATTGATTGCAGTATTAATTGGGGCAGTCGTTGTGGCAATTCCCTTCTATCCCCTCGCGATCTATGGTCTGATTCTTCTCCTGGTTCCGGCGATCGGAATTCTGAATGACATCCTGGTCTGGCGCAACAAGGCATATATTGTGACGAACCGTCGCGTCATACAGATCTCAGGTGTGTTCAGCAAGGCTGTGGTCGATTCTTCCCTGGAAAAAGTGAATGATGTGAAGATGAGTCAGTCCTTTTTGGGAAGAATGGTCGGCTTCGGCGATATTGAAATCCTGACGGCGAGTGAACTGGGAGTCAATTTATTTCATCACATCAATGAGCCTATTGAATTCAAAACCGCCATGTTGAATGCCAAGGAAAGAATGGGCTTCGATGAAACGGGGATGGGAGCACGCCATGCGGAGGATATTCCATTGCTGATCGCCAGGTTGGATGATTTGCGTCAAAAGGGTATTCTTTCAGAAGCGGAATTCCAGCTTAAAAAGGCAGAACTGCTCGCAAAGATGTAAATTTACCGCTTACGCTACTGCCCAAAGCAGATTAAATATTAATCGGTGCGAAGATCGC
>JBDTPH010000004.1:0-2744 GCA_039932795.1 Chloroflexota bacterium | reverse complement strand
ATCCCACCACGCGCAGGCCACTTACAGCGGAATCGTATCATCCACCCTAAAATTACCCATTTCCATGAATGCGCGCACAACGTGCGGGTCAAAATGTTTTCCTGAATCCACCTGGATGTACTGGCGCACTTCACCGGGCGGGAGTGCCTTGCGATAAGGACGATCTGAGACAAGTGCGTCCCAAACGTCGACTACCGAAAAGACACGGGCCGCGAACGGAATCTCCATCCCTCTGAGGCGGCGTGGATAGCCCGTCCCATCCCATTTTTCATGATGACAATAGGGAATATCCATTGCCGGTTCCAGAAACTTAATTGGATTCAGCATTTCATAGGCGTAGATGGGATGTTGCTGAATTATGGCACGCTCGTCCTCTGTCAAGGTTCCTCGTTTGAGTAAAATCGAATCAGGAATGCCCATTTTTCCGATGTCATGCAACAATGCACCGCGCCGGATATGCTCAAGAGCGTCCCCCTCCACGCCCATGAACCGGGCCAGCCGTTCGGTCAGTATGGTGACACGCATCGTGTGTCCTTCCGTTTCCTTGTCTTTCAGGTCAAGGGCATGAACCCAGCCCTCCAGCGTCTTCTGATATGCTTTTTCCAGCTTGCGATTACTTTCATCCAGATCACGGTTGCTCTTTTGCAGCTTGTCGAACAATTCTGCATTATCAATCGCGACGGCAGCCTGATTGGCAAATGCCTTGATCACTTCGAGATCACCCTTGCGGAAAATATCCGCCTTTACGCGGTGATCGACGTAGATCACACCGATCAATTGATCCCTTATCTTCAACGGCGCGCAGATGATTGAACGCAGTTGATATGCTGCCACACTACGCTGATCCTTGAAGTTTGGATCCTCCTGTGCATTCGTTGTCAGCAGCGGTTGTCCGGTTTCGGCAACCTTGTGTACGATCGTCTGACTGAAAGCAAACGCCTGCTCGACAAGATCGATGTGTTCAATACCACGCGCAATTTCTGGTCTCAACTCGCCATTGGAATCACGCAACATCAGGAAGCCGCGTTCAGC
The DNA here is from genome assembly GCA_039932795.1 of Chloroflexota bacterium. Taxonomy (GTDB): domain Bacteria; phylum Chloroflexota; class Anaerolineae; order Anaerolineales; family Villigracilaceae; genus Defluviilinea. Next base: position 1,712 of record JBDTPH010000004.1, on the reverse strand, counting down.
GCCCATCAACGCGATCAGCGAGTCCATGACCTCCTCGAGCACACGCTTCTTTCCCAGGGACGAGTTGATCACGCTTCCAATCCCCATCAACGCTGTGAGTTGACTCCGCCCGCCCTTGAGCTGGCCGCCAACTTCCAATTCCATCCGCTGCAGTGATTCAGAGAGGCGGGTGATATCCTGTATGGCCGTGGAAACGATCGGGCTGCCGGTCAGCGTCAGCTTTCGAACAATGGACATCAACATGGAGTTGGCGTCTTGAAACTGTCTTTGCAGGGATTGTGTCTCCGATAGTTGTTTGAGCATGCAAAACCTCCTGTCATTAAGGGCTCATTGGGGGTTGCCGTGATTCGGCTAACGAGGGATTGCCAAATCCCGTACATGCAGGAAATACACTGGCATTTGCGCCGAATCTGGCGGCTGGATTTGTCAATCCAGCCGAGCATCACGGCGATTCCCAGAGAACCTCATTAAGGTTTATCGGTGGCATTCAACGGCAAGTTATAATCTGCATTCGTGGACACGACTGCCTACCTGACGCGCATCCAGTATTTCAAGCCTGTAAAACCAGACGTCCAGACTCTGCATGGGTTACAGCATGCACATATGCTGACGGTCCCTTTTGAGAACCTGGATATTGGGTTAAAACGGGTTATTCTGCTGGATGAAGGCGACATGTGGAACAAGATCATCCTCAACAGGCGGGGCGGATTCTGCTATGAGGTGAATGGATTGTTGGCATGGCTGCTCAAAGAGATCGGCTTTGATGTAACCCATCTGAATGCCCGCGATTATCACGAAGAAGATGACACCTTTGGCATCGACTTCGACCATCTGGCGCTGCTCGTCCAAGTCCCCAACGAGTCAACGCGCTGGCTGGTGGATGTGGGCTGGGGCGACACGTTCACACAGCCGCTTGAATTGGATAATAGCGGATGGCAGGAACAGGGTCTGCGCGCCTATCGGCTGCAACCCTTCCGGACCGGCTATCAACTCTGGCAGAGGGAATTTGACGGAAAAATGGATAGGCAATATTACTTTGACTTGACGCCTCACCAGTTCCCGGCTGAATATGAAGCGACCTGCCAATATCACCAGACATCCCCGCAATCCATCTTTACGCGTAAGCGCGTCATCTCCCGGTTAACAAAAGAGGGCCGTGTTACGCTGGACAACGATCGACTGATCATTACAACAAACGGGCAACGCCAAGAATATCCACTGGAAAGCGAAACTGAATTTCACGTGTTATTAAAAAAGCATTTCGAAATCACACTCTCAAAGGAGCAAACATGACCGTTGAAAACTATCTGGCAGAGGCAGGTGCATTGGCAGGGCTTGCAGGTGTATTGGCGGGGTTCTCGCTCGCGGCAGTGGTGCAACTGCTAACATCGAATAATGGCGGACGGTTGATTACCGCAGGCATTGTAGTTTTCTCTGCTGCTTCTGTGATGTTCCTGTATTCCCTGATCGTGGCGGTGTTGTCATTTTCTGCCGCAGCTGAATTAAATACCGTTCCTCTGGAACTGGATAACCTGAATGTGGGCGCGCTGTTGATCCTATTCGGCGCGATCTACGTATTCGTGGGTGGCATTGGCATGGCGGGATGGATGCGTTCCAGGACTGCTGGCATCCTCACCACTTTCTTTGCCGTGATCTCAACCTGTTTGATCACGTATGCAATTAGCAGTGTAATTTCACTTTTCATGTAGGCT
>JBDTPH010000003.1:0-13082 GCA_039932795.1 Chloroflexota bacterium | reverse complement strand
TCACAGGCATGAGCCCCGAAGAGGCGGCTGAGCTCACCAGCACCGTCAACTGGACCTCCACGCTGCTGGTGCCGATCCCGAGGAACGCGTCGATCCACGAGCAGGTGAGCGTGGACGGCGTGACCGGCACCCTGATCCAGCGCTCATCCGAGGAAACCCCACAATTCGCGCTGCTGTGGGTCAAGGATGGCATCATCTACGCCATTAGCGGGCTGGGCACCAATTCTGCCCAGGCGATCGAGATGGCAAACTCGCTTCCCTAGAGAATCTATGACCGTTTCAGCGATCGAAACAGAAGGATTACGAAAGGTTTTCGGCGACCATGCCGCCGTCAAAGGCCTCACCCTGCAGGTTTCGCAGGGTGAGGTGTTTGGTTTTCTCGGCCCGAACGGCGCGGGAAAGACGACATCCATGAAGATGCTGTTGAGTCTGGTAACGCCCACTTCCGGCAAAGCATCCCTGCTGGGCGCGCCCATTGGAGACCGCCAGACTCTTGCCCGGGTTGGGTTCCTGCCGGAGCATTTCCGCTTCCAGGAATGGCTGACAGGCGGTGAGTTCCTGCAATTGCATGGGCAACTGCTTGGGATGGAGAAGTCTGCTCTCAAGAAACGACAGGATGAACTCCTCGAGCGGGTCGGCTTGACAGGATTTCGCAACAAGCAACTGCGGACATACTCCAAAGGGATGCTGCAGCGGATCGGTCTGGCCCAGGCCCTGCTCAACCATCCCGCCCTGGTCTTCCTTGATGAACCAACTTCCGGGCTCGACCCGGTGGGCCGCCGCCTGGTACGGGATGTCATCCACGAGCTGCGCGGCGAAGGCACGTGCGTCTTCCTCAACTCCCACCTGCTGAGCGAGATCGAAGTGACCTGCAACCGCGTAGCCTTTATCCGTCACGGAGAAGTGATCCGCATCCTGGACCTTGCCTCCCTGGATGGGAACCAGTCGGTCGTCACGATCCGGGCTGCAGGTTTGTCCCCGGAGATGATCACAGGGACGGAACGCTGGGGTCGCGATATCCATGCCGAAGATGGGCAACTCACTTTGACAGTCCAGGATGAGGCGCAAATTCCAGAGATCAACCGCTACCTGGTCGCGCAGGGAGCGAATGTGTATGCCATCACCCCCACCAGGAAATCACTGGAGGAGATCTTTATAGAGACAGTCGGAGAGGACGGCGGGTTATGAACAAGATTTCGATCATTGCCGGTTTAACCTTCCGCGAAGCCATCCGGCGCCGCATTGTCCTGACCGGATTGATCCTAGGTTCGATCTTTCTGGTTATTTTCTCGATTGGCTTCCACATGATCTACGCTACCATAATGACCGAAGCCACCGACGGAGGGGCGAATGTCATGTCCCGCGTGTGGCAGGCGGAAGCCTCCAACTTCCTGCTGATGGCTGGGTTGTACGCGGTCGCCTTCCTTTCGGTGGCCATGGGAGCCCTGCTGAGCGCCGACACGCTGGCCGGCGAGATCAGCTCCGGCACGATTCAGACCATCGTTACCAAACCCATCCGCCGTTCCGATGTGGTCCTTGGCAAATGGCTGGGGTTCGCCGGACTGCTTGGATTGTATTCCCTGCTGATGTCTGGGGGCATTGTTCTGAGCATTTACCTGCAGGCGGGCTATCTAGCAAACAACCTGCTGGCCGGCTTGTCGCTGATCTACCTGGAGGCGCTGCTGGTAATGACCGTGGCTCTGGCCTGCTCCAGTGCCATGCCCGCCCTGGCGACGGGCGGCCTTGTCTTTGGCCTGTATGGACTGGCTTTCATCGGCGGCTGGATTGAACAAATCGGCGCCATCTTCCGCAACCAGACCGCCGTGCAAGTGGGCATTGTCACCAGCCTGCTTATCCCCACCGAAGCCCTCTGGCGCCGCGCCACGTTCGAGATGCAGGCCCCCCTCAGTGCCGCCCTGCAGATGACGCCCTTCACGAGCCTCTCCGTCCCCAGTGCGGACATGATTCTGTATGCGCTACTATATCTGGTAGCTGCCCTGGCTTCTGCAATCAATACGTTTCAACATCGGGATATTTAAAAGAAGTTCAAATTGAGCTACGCCAGATTGCCAAATCTGGCAGTTAACACAAGTCTTCCTCACGCTGGTCTGGATTGGGCAATCCAGGTCAGCGTTTTAATTGAGTCTGTCATTGATCATCAGTGTATGGCGCGGGTGATTGATGTTTTTAAAAAGGTCATGCGCTACTACAGCGATGTTCTAGGTTTATGAATCCACATGATAGAATCGCCCCATGACTCACGCCGAACAGATCGCTTCCCAACTGAATGTCAAACCGTCGCAGGTGACGGCCGTAATCAATCTTCTGGATGAAGACAACACCGTTCCGTTTATAGCCCGCTATCGCAAGGAAATGACCGGGTCACTGGATGATGAACAGATCCGCATCATTGCCGATGAACTCGTCCGCCTGCGGGCACTGGATGAACGTCGTGCCAGCATCCTTGCATCCATCGAGGAGCAGGGCAAGCTGACACATGAACTGCGCGCCAGCATCAATGCAGCCATCACCATGACCGCGCTCGAAGACTTATATGCGCCCTACAAAAAGAAACGCCGCACCCGCGCCATGCTCGCACGCGAAAAAGGACTGGAGCCGCTTGCCGAACTGATTATCCAGCAACCCACAAAGGGGTCACCTGAAAAAATTGCTGAGAAATTCCTCAACGACCAGGTAACCAATATTGCCGAAGCACTACAGGGCGCTCGTGATATCGTGGCGGAACTGATCAGCGATCATGCCAATGTCCGTTCTGCAGTACGCGAAAAGGCGCTGAAATTCTCAAAGCTGCGCGTGGAAAAAATAAAAGACGCAGCGGATGAAAAAGCAGTCTATCAATCGTATTATGAATTTGAGTCGCGGGTGGATCGGCTGCAACCCCATCAGATCCTTGCGATCACGCGTGGCGAAAAGGAAGGCGTCCTGCGCGTGCATGTAGATGTGCCCGAGCGCGATTGGCTCGACGCGGTTCAGGCTGAATTCGAGCAGGATATTCTGTCCCCCTTTGCAGATCAACTGGCGCTGGCGATCCAGGATTCGGCGGAACGTCTTTTGCTGCCCGCCATCGAGCGTGACGTGCGCCGTGAAAAAGGGGAACGCGCAGATAACCACGCCATTCAGGTTTTTGCCACAAATTTGCGGGCCCTGCTGAGCCAGGCTCCGCTTGCAGATCACGTCGTGTTGGGGCTGGACCCTGGCTTTCGTACCGGCTGCAAAGTCGCTGTCGTGGATGCCACTGGCAAACTGCTGGATTCGGGTACGATCTATCCGCATGAGCCCCGCAACGATTGGAGAGGCTCGATCAACACCCTGCAGGATATGATCAATCGTCATCAGGTCACATTGATCACCATCGGGAATGGCACAGCTTCGCGTGAAACGGAAAAGCTTGTCGCCGAGATAACAGGTGGTCTCGATACGAGCGAGAAAAACACTCGCTCTACTCGACCATCAGTACAATCCGAAACTTTCCAACCTTCCAACTTGCAACCTGCAACAAAGTACTTGATAGTCAATGAAGCAGGCGCATCGGTGTATTCAGCGTCCGCCCTGGCTCGCCAGGAATTCCCTGATCTGGATGTCACGATCCGCGGCGCGGTCTCCATCGCACGCCGCGCCCAGGACCCGCTTGCAGAACTGGTAAAGATCGATCCCAAGTCGATTGGTGTGGGCATGTACCAACACGACGTGGATCAAACAGCCCTCATGCACACCCTCGATGGCGTTGTCGAAAGCGTGGTCAACAATGTAGGGGTGGATGTCAATACCGCCAGCTCAGCGTTGCTGACCCACGTTGCCGGGATTGGCCCCAAGCTTGCAAACAACATTGTCACGCACCGCGACACGAATGGTGCGTTCAAATCCCGCGCCGCGCTGCGCAAGGTGGCTGGGCTGGGGCCGAAGGCATTCGAACAGGCAGCCGGCTTTATGCGGATTCAAAATGGGGCGAACCCGCTGGATGGCTCGGCGATACATCCCGAATCCTACGAAATAGCAGAGGCCGTTCTTAATCTCGCGGGACTTTCAAGCCGCCCACCGATCAGTGAGCGGATCCCTGCGCTTGAAGCACTGACTGCAAAAACCACGCTGGACACAATAGCTGCTCAATTGAATTGCGGCATTCCAACGCTCAAAGATATTCTTGATCAACTGGTCCGCCCGGGCCGTGACCCTCGCACAGACACACCCACACCCATGCTTCGCTCCGACGTGCTTAAAGCTGAAGACCTGCTGACTGGCATGCAGCTCAAAGGCACTGTCCGCAACGTGGTGGACTTCGGGGCTTTTGTGGATATTGGCATCAAACAGGATGGTTTGCTTCACCGCACACAGATCCCCATGGGGACAGTGCTTAAGGTCGGAGATATTATTGACGTGGAGATCCTCAAGATCGAAAACGAACGCGGACGCATCGGGCTGGGTTGGGTCAGGTAGACCCAACCTGCGCTGTCCAGGGGACACGACCAACTACACAATCAGGATTGAAATTCGCAAATAAGATTATCGGTGCTATCGGCAAAGCTCACGATGAATTTGCCATCCTTAAATTCAATCTTTGCTGCATTGCATTTGCCTGCGAGATGAGGCATCTTCTCCTTGAGGTGCGCGAACGCGATCGCCCCAATTACCTGTCCCAGGGTCATATGGGACTTCACAACGGTTTCGCCGTCAGGCATATAAAGAGCATGCCGCAGCAGAAAGTCCGGGTCCAGCACGACCTGCGAGCCATGCTCACGCGGTTTGATGGAATTGCCGTTGTTTTTTGACATCGGTTGTTACCTCCATATCAAATGCTCTGCGGGCACGGTCCAGGATCTTCCCCACAATTTTTCCATAGAAATGCCCACGGGTATCAGAGCGGTTGAACAAAGCGTTGCCTTTATCATCGAGGTCACCCGGGTAATATCCCGGAAAACTGAAGACATCGCCGCAGTGCCCCTCAACGCCATTAAGCTGGAATTCCAGGTTCACTGCGCCGCAGTTGTGTTCGACTCTCATCAGGTCAACAATAGGCTGACCGTCTGCGCCTGCAATGTATAATGTCCCCGGTCACAAATTGCGCTTCCCGCAGAGTAAAAAGGCGTAATTTGTGACCGTGAAGGGTATAGTTGAGGTTACGCGAAAATAGAGTCACCTGTGAATCGATAAAGCGCTCGACAGCCTCTGGATCCGGAATAGTATTGAACTTCCACGTATAGACCGACATTTTCCCTCTCGTACACATGTGTAAACTTTTCCTGGCAATATTCTATCCGATTTTTAGAACATTTGTGCTACAATATACCCCAGAGGTTACCATGATTATCGGATCCATGAAAGAGGTTTTCCTGACTCGTGCAAGGGATATCTTCCTCTTTGATTGCCGGGTCGGCGGCCTGGATGCCCAGGCCCTGAATGCGTACCACACTGTGCTGAGTTCGTTCATCCGCTTTACCGGTGATGTACGGGTGAAACATCTGAAGCCAAACCATGTGGGTCTGTACATCGCCAATTTATCCGATGGCCCCCACGAAGGAGAGGAGTACAGCGTCCTGATCATGATCCATCACGACATCATCCAGACCTGGATCCATTGGATGTATTCCCAAAATTTCATCAACGAGCGTATGAGTGGTTCCGTCAAGCCTCCTCGTTTGGCTGATCTCTTCCCGTTGCAATTTGCGAGGAGCCTGACAGATCCCTATCAAGGAATGGCGTGGTGTGCCTGATTTCGATTCAATAAGTGGATGAAGTGCTTGCTTTAGCGGGATATCAATATGCTCGGAAATTTCCCCGTGGCCTGGTTTTTTACACCGTGCCCCACGCAAAATATGTAGGCACATGCAGCACTCTTTCCCCCTGTTGCCACGCGCGCTGATCCCGGCGTTTCATTGCCTGGATATCTTCGCCTGCGACGAGTCCTCTTAAATCAGATTCGATCACATTCCATTCCAGCTCCCATTCATCAGGCGACGGTGCCGCTTCCGCGCTTTGAATGGTTCCGGCTTCATTGATCTTAATCCCCGCCTGAAAGAACAACCCGGCAAGCCGCGCACCCAGGCCCGGGTCTGCGCCCTGTTTATTCAGCGATTTCGTTTGCCATTTACCCAGTGGAATCAATTCAAGCGGTTTATCAACACGCGCCGTGTAATCGGGTTCAGCGAACGCGATCACATGTGCCTTCGGTCGCGTGACGCGCTTCATTTCGAGGAGGGCTTGTAATGGATCACGCACCCATAGCAGGAGATAGTGACAATACACAATATCGAATGTTTCATCGGGATGGGGAAGTTGCAAAGCATTGCCGCGTATGAGTGAGGCGCCTGGTACGTGGATTCGGCATTGGGCAAGCGCGGCAGGGTCAAGGTCCAGGCCGTGACGCGAACGATGAGTCGGCAATTCTGAGAGAATGGCGCCTGTGCCGCATCCCACTTCCAGCACGCGGCTCGCATCTTGCAACCCTGCCCTGTTGAAAAGATACGTTCGCAGGTCGCAAGTCCATTTTGCCTGCTGAGTGTAGCGGGTGTGCCAGTTCATTGGCTTTGCGGATAAATCCTGCTCCACTCGTCTGTTAAGAAATTACCCAGAACCCGGCTCGCTTTACCCTGCGCAGGAAGCACATCACCATCTGGCTCCACATACAACCATGCCTTGCCAGCGCCTTCGGGAATGTCATCTTCCTGCGTCTCATAGGCCACCGGATTATGCGTGGAATACGGGACAGGTAAATCGAACCTCACAGTGAGCCCCAAATTGGCCGCAGCATCAAGGAGGGCAGCCAGGTTTTCACGCAGGGATTTATCCGATGTGGTTAATGACAAGCTCTGTACATCCAGCTCTGCCAATCGTTCCAGAGTTTCTCCGGTACTGTTTGCATTCTCTTTATCCAGCGTGAGGTGGACAGTGACAAAGATATCTTCATGCAGAATAGTTTCCAATGCCATCCAGGATTCAGGGTTGTCTGGTTGAAGAATCAAGAGAATGTGATCGAGGCCAGTCTGTAGAAGTTGCGCAAGATAGTTTTTTTCTCTCAGTTTCAATCCATCTGTGAGCAGCCCGCAGACCTGCCCATTCAGTTCCGCTTGCGCAATCAGCTCCAGTAAATCATCACGCAGGGTGGCCTCGCCACCGGTAAATGTGATGTGTGGAATCCCCACCTGCCAGGCCCTGTCGATAATTGCTTTCCATTCATCAGTGGATAACTCGCGGGCGACGCGTTTCGTCGGCGCGTATTCCGCTTGTGTATTGGGGTGCAGTCGATAGGTGAGCGCGCAGTCGAGGCGCAGCGGGGCAGTCAAATCCGTTGAATGAGGGGCAACCCGCTCAAAGTCCAGGAAGGAGACGGGGTCAAGGTCGGGCGTGGAGATCAATGTCTGGATCCTGTTTACAAAGGCACCATAGTCTTCCAGCGCTGTATCCCGGTTCACGCGATAGCGCGCTGCCACCTGTTTCGCTGCTTCCGGCGCTGGGGCACCCTGGATGAAATGGAACGCATATTCAGCCGCTGTCGGATTTAATTGCAGCACTGTGGCAGCGTTGACGATCAAGATTCCCGAGCCATCGCTTCGCAGTCTTAAGTGCAGGCGATATGGTTTGTCATCCTGCGTGGTCTGGAGGTGATACATGCCGGTTTGCAGCGGTTTCACTTTTGAGAAACGGTCGGCAAGACGATCCAAAATATTCATGATGCACCTTCCTATGAAGAGCGGATGAAATGAGGCATTTCGAATGGAATTTCGAGTGAGAGTTCCACGAACCCTGCATATTCCCCATGGCGGTACCAGGGCGATTGATGGATCAACTTTTTTACACCATTCTTTTCGATGGTGTATATATTTTTCTCACGTGCAGCCAGCAGGCATTCCGTCTTTGTACGCGCGGGTTCAGGATGGCAATCGAGCAGGTTTGAACCGATCAGCTTGTGCCCCCCTTCCTTCTCGTAGCCTTTGGCAGCCTTATCGTTCATCTCAAGCAGGACGCCATCCAAGTCACATACCGTGACCGCTGCAGGAAATTCTTTAATCCAGTAGAGTTCATTCATCAATGTCTCCGCTTTAGTGTGAGAGAACTTCAGTATCTGTAGATTGCCTTATCATCCAAAGGCAGACTGGAGATCTTGCGCTCCAGCGAATTGTAATGGACACCCACCGCCGCACTCTGCAACGACGGGACAGTTTCCGCATTTGGCGGGCAGGTTCCGCCTCTCGCGCAGTTGCACGGAAAGTTTGTGATTCCAGATCGAGTCCCAGGAGTCGGTCAGCAGGTTGCCCAGCGGCTGGTAATACGACTGGCACGGCAACACATCTCCATTGGATTCGATGCACATGCTATACAATGCGGCGGTGCACCCTTTTACACCGAGATGATTGGCAGTTGGGTCGAACTCACAATATTGAGTGGGTGTATACCAGATCAGCCTCTGACCTCGTTCATCTGTTTTGCGTGTGGCGATATCCAGGAGAGGCTGCAATTCGCGCTCGTGCAGGCCTGTCCCTACGGTAAGACCCTGGCCCGAATAGATCAGTGCGTTCAACCCAACAGTGGGTACGCCAATATCCGCAAGGAAATCAAGTGTATCAGGAATGACATGCGCGTTTGTGCGAAGCATGGTGGTATTCGTCATAACATAGAGATCGCTCTGTAGTGCATTTTTCAGGCCGGCAATAGTCTGCTTGAATGCACCTTTGGACCGCATCATCTCATCATGGATCTGTTCATCGCAGGACTCGACCGTAATTTGCACATGATCGAGACCGGCATTGACAAGCTTTTGCACATACTTCTCATCTGATAATCTTCGGGCATTTGTGTTCAAACCCGTGATCTGCCCGTTGGCTTCTGCGTGCCTGATCAGCTCTGGCAAATCATTCCGCAGAGTTGCTTCACCGCCCGTAAACACAATGTGGGGAACGCCCAATTCCCAGAGCTGATCAATGATCTTGAACCATTGCTCTGTGGTCAGTTCGGGAAAATTCCGTTGCCGCGCGTTGTAGCAGTGCGCGCAGTCGTTATTGCAGCGATATGTGACAGCCAGATCCATGCGATAGGGCGCGCTGGGACGCATGCTGAAAGGCATCAACGCTTCCAGTTCCAACTCGTGGACCGGGCACGCTCCATCCGGGCGGATCAATTCTTCAAATTGAATGCCGAAGGAGGAAAGGTCGTTCTGAGCCTGTTCCCTTGAGACGGAATAACGGGAGGTTAGCGCACGTATTCCTTCTCCTTCCGTCCTGCCCTCCAGGAACATCCACGCCATGTATGTGGCAGTCGGGTTCAAATGCATCACACTACTCGCATTGACGATAAGTGTGCCATGTCCATCTGGATCAATTCTCAGATGAATGCGCGACTTCTCGTGTTCGTTTTCGCGCATGTAATGGTAAAGTTTGGGTTTGGGAGAGGAATCCGAAGTCTCCCGACTTCGGCACGGGTTGGGGATGGACCAGGCAAGGAGACTTCGGATTACATCCTTAAAATTCTGGGACATCATTCACCTCCATCATTGAACCCAGTGAGGAAAGATCAGTGGATTTTGCTGTGAAATCCCGATAACTACTACACTCATATTCCTCAGGATGTGATACTAATCCGTGTTTTACAGGGTTCCAGAACACGTAGTTCAGACGATTCCCAAAGTCCTTTTCAGAACGGATGCAGGTATCCCAATAATTCCACCAGACCATGCGACCAGGCTGTCTGTCATCAACGTTCCACTGTCGTGCCGTAAATTTATGCAGGCTCGCAATTAATTTTGGAAGGCTTGCGGCATTTTGTTTAGGTGACCTAACCATGATATGGTAATGATTGGTCAACACCACCCAGGCAATGATATGCCATTGATAAAGTTCGCATGCTTTAAAAAATGCATTCTGCCATTGCTCTTTTCGCCTGCTTTTTTCCATCAAATTCTGTCCTTGATATATTGCAGCCGTAACAATGTAAATGGAATCATCCCGGAATAGATGAGCGGGTGTATGGAGGGATGTTTTGAAAATGTCAGAAGTCATGTGTCACACTCGGCAAAGTCAGGAGACTTCGCATTCCAAGGTCATCTTCCTCCGCCCGCGCAGGCGCATGCACAACCCGCGCATGCACAGGCACATGCACACGATCGGCCGCCTCCGCCACCCGGGCGGCCACCGCGCGAACTGCCGGCAGCAGGCTTCGGGGGAGGATTGGTCACGTTTGTCACGCGGCTGGTGAAGTCTGTCACGTTGCCAATGACTTTCTGGGAAAATGTTTGTGTACCGAGCGCGACCGCCGCGGCGAAGTCTGAGCCCGGCAGGCGCGGCACCGAGGGCATGGATCCCGACGATGGGGATGAGCTCGTTGACGCGGAACCAGGCCTCGAAAACGTTGGATCGTATCGTGGCCACCACATTGGAACAAAGACCGGGCCGCTCAGAACACGCCTTGTGCGGTCATCGTAATCCCTGTCCAGCATGGTCCATTCGAGATTCTTATCAAAGGCCTGGCTTTTCACTTCGGGAGTATCAGCCGCTTCCACCTGCTGCCAGGCCTTCTCCATAATGTTTTTATAGTAGTCGATTGTCTCACGGCGGCTGAAACCCTTCATCTTCTCTGAGACCGAGCGCACCAGTTTGACTGTCATTTCCTGCAACTGATTCCTGCGCGTTTCGGGAGTAACTTCCTTCATTGCTGTCAGGAAATTTAATTCATAGTCATGCAACCCCTCGGGCAGCGGAGATGTCACATCCACGCGCAGCGGCTCACGCGTGATGACCTGTGCGGCTTCCTTCTTGATCACACCGAACAGTATCATCGTCATCACTTTATCAAGCGGTTCGCCGAGAAGGATGGCTGCTTCCACGGCGGTCAATCCGCGCTTGATGCCGTGACCTTCAATGGAAATACGCGGCGCCATGTACTGTAGTTTGCGGCGGTTGTTACCAATGGCAGTGAGGATTGGAATGCCCAGGAATATGAAACCGAGGAAACCCAGGCAGAGCAGAGTAAAGATGATATCGGGGGAAACAGAGAAGGACGGTGCCTGCACTGTGACAATGCTTCCGGCGGGTACGTATTTTTTCGGGAATGACGCACCGAACATATATTGTGTTTTCCCATCGGCATTCGGATTGCGCCATGTGTAGGTGATGCGGCCTTCCGAGTCGAACCCTGTTTCAGGCTCAGATGGAAAGCCGGAGGGCGCGGAATGCCAACGCGGCTCTTCTGTTTGAACGCCAGGAGGCAGATGATAGATCACGGTGATATCAGTATTGCCCGTGACCACATCACTTTGAAAATACAAGGGAGCGAACACTGCACTGGCGTACTCGGCATCGTCATCATCCTGATACAGGACATCGGACACGCGTCCCACGGAGACGTGAACGGTTCCCGTTTCGCCGGGTGGGATCGCGTAGGAGCCCATCTCCACTGCGAAGCCGTCGCCGCTACCCTGGAAATCTGAAGAGATCGAAAGCGGATTCCCATCCATGTCGGCTTGTATACTGTTAAAGTCAAAGCTTCCGTTCGGCATACCGACATCTACAAATTCGATGTCGGCCCCGCCGGGCTGGTTGGTAAACGTAAGCAAATAATCCAGCGCCTGGGTGCCATCTGCATTCCAGTAGACATTGACGACCAGCCTGTCCATGCTGAAGTAATACGATTGCGCAAAGACCGGGATCGTAAGGACAGCCGCGATCAGGATGACAAGGATTATTGTGAGAGTTCTTCGGCGCATGGATCCTCCTGGTGGATGATGCTCTACCATTTCGGTTCTTCAACAAGCTGATAGGTTGTTCCGCAATAGGGACATTCAACAGTGGGCGCGCCCGCGATCATTTTAACGTTATCGGCTTTGAGCGCACCGCCGCAGTTTTTGCAATTCATCTGTTCGATCCTTGTTTGCCCAGGCAGATCCACCTGGAGCGTGACATTGGTATCCCCTGTTGTCTTAGCCTGGCGGCTTACAAACCAGATCAAACCGAACCCGAATAATACACTGAGCGCGCCGCCACAGACCCACGTCCAGCCTCCACCCTGGTCACCACCTGCGCCCCAAACAAATAGCACGCCGAAGAAGATCAGGATTGCAGCAGCAATATATGCAATAATTTTCATGAACAGACTCCTACCATATATACGGAAGTCTACCCTTTTCGTTGGGACAAGACAATTGACATTCGTCTTAATCATCGCATCCCTATCAGCACCCCACAATTGATGGGGAACGGGCATAAATAAACCCACGAGCATTAGTTCGAAAGTTTTAGCCTTGTTGAATCTACTAATGCAAACTTATGATACCGCTGTGAGTGGTTTCTGCCTGGGCATTAAGATGTGATCCCATCACGAGCCTGTTCCTGATGATTTTTGTACACTGGCTCACGCAATCGCCTAGTCCATTTTGCGGTGACCACTCAAAAAACGGATCCAGGATAATCGTCCTGGATTGATCCTCGCTTGGAAGATGGCTCTTCTACCCATCCCGCCTATAAAACGTTTTCATCACCATTCGGCAGATATAATACAGCGCATTGCCATCATGGCGCAGAAACTAATATGCCGATTGAAATCGATCAGATTGTCCATAGTAAACGAAAAACACTTGCCTTGATCATCAGGAATGATGGTTCTCTGGTGGTGCGCGCCCCTTTACGGGCATCCGAACCGACGATCAGGGAATTTGTCGAAAAGCATGCCGCATGGATCAGGAGGAAACAGGCAGAGGTCCTGCCCATGGTTCCATCTGCGCCAAGGCGATACATTCCGGGTGAGTTGTTCACGTATTTGGGGAATATGTATCCGCTCGAAATCGTGAACGGTCAAAAGAAGTTATTACTCCTGGATGGCAGCTTCAGGCTCGCAGAGTCCGCCCATGATAACGCCGCCAGGGTATTTGAACGCTGGTATCGTGATCGAGCCAGACGGATATTGACTGAGCGTGTCACTTTTTATGCGGGTCAATATGATTTTCACTACAGGAAGATTGGGATCACATCGGCTCGCACGCGCTGGGGATCCTGCAGCGCGGATGGCTCGTTGAACTTTTCGTGGCGTCTGATCATGGCACCCATGCAGGCAGTGGAGTACGTAGTCATCCATGAGCTCGT
>JBDTPH010000002.1:0-9449 GCA_039932795.1 Chloroflexota bacterium | reverse complement strand
CACCTGCTTGCCGCGGTTATCCATGATGTGACCTCCTGAGCTCCAAATCCAGGATGCAGCCATGTGGACGAGGTCATTAAACGGATGCGAGACCACCGGCATAAGCCAGGCGTTTTCAGTAGCGCCAAGGGCCTCGAGACGACAGATACTTTCCTCCAGCGCGCGCGGTGTTGCGAAGGCAGTGACCGGGTTCAGGTCCGCTTTCTGGAGCAGGTCCTTTCGGTAGGCAACGATATACACGTAGGCGCTGAGTGGAATGCCATAGGCATTCCGATCCTCCTCTGCCACGACGTTTGACCAGGTGGAGTGTACAAAGGCCTGATCTCCACCGATCTTGTTTACGATATGCGAGGGAATGGGACGCACGGCATTCATATTCATCAAACTGCTGACCCATGTGGAGCCCACATGCGAAAGGTCCACGCCCTGTCCCTGGGTGGCAATACTGATCAATTGCGGCCATGCATTGCCCCATTCCATACGCTTGAGAAGGACCTCGATCCCGGTTTCGCGTTTGAATTCAGCCATCAGGCGCACGACCGTTTCGTAATCTGTATCTGCATCGGGTATGAGTGAAAATTCAATGGTTGTCATGGTGTCCTCACGGGAGCATTTCGAACGGATGAAATCGTATCCGCCATCGTTTTCCGAATGGAAGGGGTTACGCGGGCGTTGCCTGCTTCCATGCCAAGAATGACTGCACCGATCACAGGCGGCACACGAAGCCTAACCACGCGGGCACGCGGAGCAAATTTGTGAATGGTCTCGTGCATGGGATCCACCAGCAATGCACCGCCTTCGAACATGCTGCCTGTCATGACCACATCGAATTCAAGGTTCTCGAACTCCAACTGACGGATGACCGCGTTTGCCATCTCGCCAAGTTCACAACCAGCCCAGTGAATTAACTCGCGTGCGACCGCGTCACCCTCTTCCGCAACACGGAAGACAATGGGCGCGGCCTCCGCTCCAACCTGGTATTCATGTGTTGTATAACCGCGCAGGAGATCTTCAAGGTCCCTGGCGCCAACATGCCTGATGAAGGCATCGGCGAGCGCTGTGGAGGGTCCCCGTTTACTCCATGCATACCCTACGAGCTGCATGCCTCGATGCAGCAGTTCAGAGCCGCCCGCGCCTTCCCCCATGAGCACGCCATGACCGGTCACTCGTCCTTCGCGCTTGTGTTCACGGTCCCAGCCTCGGCAATTGGATCCCGTTCCGGAGACGACCACCACGCCCCAGCCTTCTTCTGCCCCTGCCACAAGCCCGGGCACAGCATCATTGACGTAGAGAAAGGGTGCGCGCAATCCCAAGCGTTGGATGGTCTGCGACGTCACTTCACCTTCGGAGTGCCAATCGTACCCAGCCACGCCGAAGCCTGCTCCCGCGAGTTCGGTTTGGGTCAACCCTGCGGCGCGTAGTGCCTGATCCAATCCCTGTTGCATGGAATCGAGCATCCCATCATAGCCAACATCTTCATGGTTGCCAGGACCGCTTTCGCCAAAGCCGAGGGCGCGTCCAGTTTCATCCACGATGAGCGTGTGTGTTTTGGTTGCGCCCAGGTCGGCGCCAAGGTAATAGGGCATAATTTTCTGATTCAAAAAAGGGCGACCTGTTGGGTCGCCCCTATCGGGTCATTTCCAAAATTGAGGCAAATGCTCTTTATGTGTTTCAAGCAGGTCATCAAGGACTGCCTGAACTTTATCTGCCTTGGGGCCAATGGGATTAACGAGCAGAGCTTGATACGCAGCTTCACGGTCGCCATGGACTGCGGCTTCCACGGTCAGCAGTTCATAGGCTTTCACCGCCGCGATCAGCCCGAAGCAGGATGTGGGCAATGGCTCGGTGGGGATGGGAGTGATGCCACTCTTCTTGACAGTGGATGGAATTTCCAATACCCAGTCTGCCGGCCATTCTTTGACTGCGCCATCGTTCCTGGTATTGACGACATGCGTCTCACCCAGATCGTTGTAATGGGCGTTCAACAGCTGCGTGGCAACTGTCGAGTAGTAGGCACCACCGCGCTTCATCAGATCGGCAGGAGGCTCCTTGAGATTTGGATCGGCATATTCGCGCAGCAGGTCCTTTTCCACTTCGATCACTTCCTCGGCGCGTGACGGGGGCCACTTCTCCTGCGATTTCAACTTCTTATCGGTATGATAGAAGTATTGCAGGTAATAGTTTGGCATCATGCGCAGGACTTCAATGGTGCGTGGTTCCCATTCCGGCTCAGATTCTTTTTTGAGCTCGGCGATAAATCCCTCGATGACCTGGGGCCAGACGTCTTCACCATCAATCGTGAACCCGCGATGCCACGAAAGATGATTCAAGCCAAGGGTGTTCAGTTCCGTATGATCAGGGTCGATCTTTTTCCCTGTAGCCTTTTCAAGCCCTTCGATGATGTGCATCTTTGTTGTAATGGGGACGTTGCATACACCCACAGCAGGTACATCCGCGGCATATTTGCTTAATGCCTGTGTCACAAGCCCGGCGGGATTTGTGAAGTTGACAAGAAGTGCGCCCCTGGCAGATAGCTCACGCATGTCTGATGCGATCTTGAGGATCACAGGAATGGTGCGCATTGCTTTTGCCATGCCGCCCACGCCAGTTGTTTCCTGACCGATCAGGCCGTGGCGCAAACCCAGATACTCATCTTTGCGGCGGGCTTCCATTTGGCCGACGCGTAACTGAGTGGTCACATAGGATGCATCTTTCACAGCCTCGCGTTGATCCGTTGTGAGAAATACCTTGAACGGCGCGCCCCTGGCTTCCACCATACGTTGCGCAAATCCGCCGACAACCTTTAAGCGTTCCTGGTCAATATCCATCAACCAGAGTTCGTCGAGCGGGAATTGTTCCACGCGTGCGATGAACCCGTTGACCAGTTCGGGCGTATAAGTCGACCCGCCGCCGATCACAGCAACTTTAAGCATCTTATTTTTCAACTCCCGTGACCACAATACCCTGGACAAAGAAACGTTGGGCAACGGCGAAGAGGATCAACGGTGCGATCAAAGCCATAAGTGCGCCGGCCTGAATGAGCTGGGGTTGCTCGCCGTAGATGCCGTTGAAGTTGGCAAGTGCAACCGAGATCGGCCACTTATCGCGCGAGGTCGAAAGGTAGATCAGGGGGCCAAAGTAATCGTTCCATGCGAAAACGATGTGGAAGACGGTTACTGCCATCAATACCGGATAGGACTGGGGAATGATGACCGACCACAGAACCCGAAGAGGACTGGCGCCATCGATCATGGCGGCCTCATCCAGTTCGCGTGGCAGGGTCATGAAATATTGACGCAATAGGAAGACATCATAGGCATTGGCGAAGAATGCCGGGACAATAAGAGGCAGCCACGTGCCAATCCAGTTGATTTTTACAAAGAAAGTATAGGTGGGGATGGTGGTGACTGTGGCAGGCAGGAAGATGGTTGCGATCAACAGAACAAACAGGAAATCACGCCCTGGGAAACGGAAGCGCGAGAAGCCAAAAGCAACCAGAGTGCAGGAGATCAACACACCGATCTCGGTCATAATGGCGTAAAAAGTGGTATTCCACATCAGGCGGGGAAAATCAATCGTATTCCAGACTTCCGAATAGTTTTCCCACGTAGGTGACCATACCCATGGTCGTTCAAGTGCCCGCCAGGAAACCTTGCAATTGAATTCACCCCGAGTTGGATCATTTGGATCGGTAAATGTGCTTTCCTGTCGTCCCTTTTTGGTGATGGCAAGCTCTTTAGTGCTTGCATCGTTTGGATCGCCCCCTGCACATGTTGACATGGGAACGTTATACAGCTCGACAGTTTTGCCGTTGTACTCAATGGACGTTGGTTTTGCAGGCCAGATTGGCGCACCTAACTGAGCGATCTGCCCCTGGGTTTTCAATGATGTGAATATCATGAACAGGAAGGGGGCCAGGAAAATCACCAGTATGGAAATTGTCAGGGCGGTCACGAAAGTGACATTGAAACCTGTGCGCAGTTTATGGGTCAGCGCCTTATTTTTAATGATAGGGGTTTGAATATCCTTTTGCTGGGGTTGGGCGGGTGTTTTCGTCATCGTCTTTACTCCTTAGCGGCTCTCTGCGGCGTAGTAAACCCAGTATTTTGCAGTACCGAACAAAACAACTGTTACCAAAAGGATCACAATAAAGAGGAACCAGGCGAGCGTTGAACCATACGACATATTTTGATATGTGAAGAAAGTCTTGTAGAGGTAAAGATTGTAGAACATGGTCGTGCCACCGGGTATCCCGGTTCCCTGATTAACTACCAACGGCACCAGGAAGTATTGAAATAACCCCACTACGCTTAACACAACGTTGTAAAAGATGACTGGTGAAATCATTGGGAAGGTCACCTTCCAGAAGGTTTGCCAGGTATTTGCACCGTCAACTGTAGCGGCGTCGTAGAGTTCTGTGGGCACACCCTGCAGACCAGCAAGCATGATCAACATGGCATTGCCAATGCTCCAGATGCCCATAATCACATAACTGGGATACACCCAGTTGATATCATTTGTCCAGCCAGGCACACTTTCCCTGGCCATCCCCAAAGACATCAGCGCCCGGTTGATCCAGCCGCTCTGCGGGTTGAGCATGCCGCCCCACAGGAATACCGCTGCCACAAAAGGCACAATGTAGGGCATGTAAAACATGCTGCGGAAGAACATCTGCCCCTTCAGATGCTTGTTGTTCATTAGTAGCGCTATTCCGAGCGGAATAAAAATCCCCACGGGGAGTGCGATGAGTCCAAACTTGATCGTGATCCATAATGAACCCGGAGTTGACCCTGTGCTCCAGACTTGTGGATCTTTAAATAACTGTTTGTAGTTGTCAAGACCGACAAAATCTGGTTTGCTCAAGATTCCGTCTGTGATGCTCAGATTTATGAAACTAAAAAACAGGGTGGCCAGCATGGGCAGCAGCGTGAAGGCCAGAAAGCCGAAGACCCAGGGAGAGAGGAAGAACAACCCCCATCTAAATTCGCGGCGTGCCAGCGGTGGAAGATTGCGAAAAGACCTTAAAGAGGGCAGGGCCCTTCGAATATTTGAAAGTTCTTCAAACATGGGTTGTATCCTTTCTTGCTGTGAGATAGGTTTTGGGCGGGCCAGCTTGAAGCTGACCCGCCCAGATTATATACGTGCGAAATTACTCGTTGTAGATGATATTCAGATCGTCAACCAGTTTCTGGTACTCGACATCAAAGTCGAGGCCAGGAGTGGTGTTCATCAAACTGAGGAAGGTGGCGAGGCGGCTGTTCGCCTTGATGGAATTCGGGTGGTATTGCTCGGAGCTTGGGGTATCGGGGTAGGCAAGACCCTGGACGAAGACATCCCAGCTTTCGGCTGTCACAAACGGATAATCCTTGCTCTTCTGATCAAAGAACGCTTGGGTCTTTGCAGGAACAGCAGGCATGGCTCCGTAGACGGGCAGGAGGGTGTCAGCGCCGGTGGTGATGAGGTAAGCCAATACTTCAAAGGCTTCGTTGGGATACTTGGTACCCTTCCAAATGCGGAAGGTATCTGCATCCACGCGTCCGTGAACTTCGCCATCGGAACCCATCGGCTGAACGCCGAGCTGGAATTCATGACCAGCATCGCGGAACTCACCCAAACAGCAGGTGTACCAGGTTTGGGTCAAGCCCATGGCGGCCTTGCCGGAGTTGAATACATTGCCAGCGAGGAATTCAGGGGATCCAGAGAGAGGTCCATTGGCGATAAAGGGCTGTTCACCCCACATGCCATCATAGTACCATTTGAAGCTTTCCTTCCAGCTATCGGGAAGTGTGGACGTGAAACTGCCCTTGGCTTCGCCTTCATACATCTTGGCGGCGCCACCGTAGAACGTTGCGATCGATTGAATCGACTGCCACTGGGGGTTGTAGCCAACCTGAACGATCTTGGTGGGATCAAAGGCATCCATGGTTGCATCGTTGCCGTTGACATCCACTGTCAGGCGCTTGGAAACTTCGGTAACGGTGTCCCAGGTCCAGTCAACTTCTTCGCCATCGAGCACATACTTCTCACCATACGTTTGGGGAGGATAGGCAAGACCGGCTTCGTCAAACAGGGCAGGCACGAAGTAAATCGCACCGGGGAATACGGCGAACGGCAGACCAACCTGGCCTTCTTCGGTCTGATAGAACTTGATCAAAGCGGGGTCGAAGATCGAGGTATCGAAACCAGATGATGCGATCTGCGGGCTGATGTCCAGCCATTGACCATAGAAGTCATTGGAGCCACCCCAACCGACTGGGCCAACGATATCGGGGCCAGCGCCGGAGGCGATCTGTGTAGAGAGGGTGTCGCGAGCGCTGTTGAACGGGATGATTTCCAGAATGAGCTGGATTTTATCCTGCGAAGCATTGAAATCTTCGACAACTTGTTCTTGAGCTGTAATCTGATCAGCGTTTGTTCCGGTGCCCAATCCTACAAACCAGCGGATACAAACCTTGCCGCCTTCACAATTGGCAACCGGATAGGGGGTCAATGTTGCAGTGGCTGCGGGTGCTTCAGTTGCCCCGGCGGGCGCTTCAGTGGCTGCGGGTTCATCGGCAGGAGCTTCAGTCGCAGCAGGTTCATCCGCGGGAGCATCAGTCGCGGCAGGAGTAGCGGCGCCACCGCAGGCCGTGAGGACCATCGAAGCGATGATCAACAGGGACAATAGATACAAAAGTTTCTTCATGGTGAGATTTCTCCTCATACTAGAATTTGAGATTGACAATTAACGAGGACCTTGTTGTGTACTTGATGGAAGGAATTCACCTCCTTTGCAAGTGGTTTAATATTCATGATTAACATCCACATGAACGTCGGTAAATGATCTCCGTCGGCAGGATGATTACCTCGTTCGACGGGTGATTCTCCAATAGTTCAAACAACCGTTCTGTTGCGATCTGCCCCACTGTCTGGGTTGGCGCCCGTACAGTAGTCAGCGGCGGGTTCAGAAAAGGTGCAAAGCCCAGATCGTCAAACCCGATGACAGCAGCATCCTCGGGGATCCGTATCCCATGTTCGTGCAGCGATTTAAGGACGCCGATTGCCGCATCATCGTCACCCGTAAATACAGAATCAAATGTGGCGCGACCCTGCCTGGAAAGAAACTCATTCATGGCTTTATAGGCAATATCGCGTTCAAAATCACCGTTGAGTATTAAGTTTTCATCAATGGGAATTCCATTTGCCTGCAAGGCAGACCTGTACCCCGCTTCACGTCGTGTCGAGTCTTCCTGATTGATGGGTCCCCTCAAAAACAGAATGCGCCGCTTACCATGTACTTGTATGAGATGTTCCACCAGTTTCTTTGTGATCTCGATGTTTTCAACAGTAACGCTTGGAATAGGCAAATGAAGGGGAGGGGTGCGATGTACCAACACCATTGGAAAACCGCTGGCATTCAAGCTGACAAGATCCTCATCCATCAAGCCATCTGAAAAAACCAGCAATCCATCTGTGTTGTGAGGTCCGATGGGTGGTTGCATATGATTTCGGCTGCTTGCATGATACGTTGCAACGATCAGATTATAGCCTTTCTTACGTACAACTGCCTCAACGCCGTTCAGGAGAGGGACAAAAAAATCATTGTGCAAATTGTTGAGCAGCAAGCCGATCACACGGGTTTTGCGGCTTGCCAGGTTACGGGCCGCAGCATGTGGTACATACCTCAACTTGCTCATGACCACGTTCAGCCGCTCTGCAACATCTGTTGAGACAGGTGTATTTTGATTGATATACCTGCTAACCGTGGCAACAGAAACTCCTGCCTCTCGGGCAACATCTCGGATCGTGACGGAAGAAGAGCGGCGTGTCATGTCTATGTAACCGTTTACTGTAACCGTTTACATTATTTCACAACTCTGAGCCCTCGTCAACCAACGCTTATCTTAAAAAATCGTTAGAAGGGAATGTAGCCGCCAGAAGCAGGCTATGGGATGATATATAAAGTCACAGATTGAGGCGGAAAAGCCAGTTCATTGGATAGTTCCAGGCTGCCGACGTTTTCAGCCTTGTGTGCAGGATCGAACAACCATGCCTCCGCCTGGACCTGGGTCTGGTCGCCGATCCGAAGAGCTTTTGTCTTCTCTTCGAGCGACAGGTTGATGACCATGATGGTCATCGTACCGTCTTCGCGCCGTGCGGCATAAATAGAAAGATCGGGATCGTCGGAGGATGAATAGATCAGTTCATTCCCGAATTTTTTATACATCTGATAGGTGTAATAATTGGGAAAGACTTCATATTGACCGACAAGCCCTGACCCGCCGGCGTCCCCTTTTGCAGTCAGGGCCCACTCATTCGCCATAAAGACCCCATTCTTGATCATACTTCCCAATACGTCTGCCAGCCAGATCGCGTTGTAATGAGAATCAGGCGTGGCTTCACCGCCAACTGATTTATCATACGACGAATTAAATTCCGTGACCGCTACGGGAATATCGCGACCCGCATACTGATGGATCAGCTCACGCGCATGCATGATAATCCCATCCCATTCCTGGGCGTTGACTCTCAGCTCGTCAATCGATGGTGGACCGGACGTGTTTGACCGCGGGAATGGATATCTGTGAAATGAAACGACATCCACAAGATCACCGTTCGCTTTTAGAAACTCGATCATCCAGGTTTCATCCCACGCGCCGAAATTGGTGGTCGCTCCCGGAGCAGTGCTGTGACTGAACTGATTGATCTCCGGGCCAACCAGTTTAATGGACGGGTCAACAGCTTTCATGGCGTCAGCAAACGTACGCCATTCCTTGTTGAAGCGCTGAACGTCATACGTTTCGCCTCTGCCCTGCAATTCGCCATTGTACAAAGTTGGTTCATTGCCGATATTCCAGTATTGGATGTTGTACTTTCTTTCAAGGTTCAAATAACGCACAAATTCTGCAGCTTGGGCGGGGTTGCCATCCAGCAGGCGGACAGAGAACAATACAGTCGCTCCAGCTTTGTTTGCAAAGTCCATGAATGAATCGATCTGGTATCCCTTTAAATCATTGTGATCGCCCCAGGCTCCCGCAGGAAATCGCAGAATGGTGATACCTGAATCATAAGCAGCGGGCAACATATCCAATGAAACGACAAGCCAGGGGCCAAGGTTCGAACCATAGACAAGAGGGCTGATCGGCCCAAGCGCAGTCGACGGGTCTACATGCAACATATCTGGAATGGCGGTGGGTATTCGTGTAGGAGTAGGGAATGATGTCGCAGTTGGGACCAGGGTCTGAGTAGGGGTGGCAGCAACAGGCTCAGGCGTGGAAGGGGCCGTGGATCCACATCCAGCAATGATCAGCGAGAGAAATATCACAATAGACAGGGCGCGGGTCATCTTTGTCTCCATGAAAAGTGATGCATTATTTATACTACTGTTCCTAAAATCCATTCATGCTCTTACTATGAGAGGATTCGGTAATTCCCGAAAAGCACGCAGATTTCCTGTCTTGAAGAGCGGA
>JBDTPH010000001.1:0-20893 GCA_039932795.1 Chloroflexota bacterium | reverse complement strand
TGCTCACGCAAACCAAAAATCATGCGGTGTGTCCTTCGGGAGAGTGACATGAAAAGCGTGATTTAATGAATTTTTGTTAACCTGAAAAGTGTGCCAGCCATCTTAATTTATGCCAATTCCACGCGCCATAAGGGGAGCCGCAAGCAGGATCACTACAATGCCGATGACCTCCAGCCAAAGGAGCATGCGGGTTCGTTTGTGCTCCGAATCGGTAATTTCGGGAATCTTGTTTTGACTTAAGGTTTTGTTCCAGCGAATATATCGGATCGTTGGGTCAATGGATAATAGAGCGACGATCAGGAACGCAATCATCTTTACCCAAAAGAATGGACTGTGAATGTAAAAGTTCAGGCCCTTTTCAAAAAAGAAAACACGTAGAAGACCAATGACCAACAGCAAACCCGCGGAAATGCCATAGGCGAGGTCTACCCGTTGGATACGCCGAATCTCCTCGATGCTCATTCCCTTGCGAAACGCAACAAACTCATACACGAGACATGCGGTTAAAGTAAAAGCCAGAAGGTGGTGCAGAAACGCCATGATCGAAGTTGTAACCATTAAATACACTCCCATGAAATATTGCCTGTGTTTTTATTGTTTATGTTCCGGATGACACCTGTACCATTTCATAGTCTCCCGGATGGCTTCGCGCATCGGCGTGGCTTTCATGCCGAATGTTTTTTCGAATTTGCCTGAGTCTACAACGAAGGGTTTATCGAACTCATACATCATCTCCACTGATTCTTTTTGCTTCAGGGATGAAAAGCCCGCCAATTGCCATCATGGCCTTGCCCATGCTGCTCATTTTTGGTTCGATATTTGCTTCTTCGGCAAACATGCGGACGAATTCGCCTTGCGTCATTGTCGGCTGATCATTCGGCACGTGCCATGCCCGTCCATTTGCTTCATCGCGCTCACCGAGGATAATAAGAGCCGTACCGAAATCTTTTCGATAGGTATGCGTATGGGGCAGGTCTGTGCGCCCGATCAGTTGTGCAGGCTTTCCACGCAATAACGGATAAAACACGCGCGCTCCCATGGTCAAGTCGATGCCCCAGGGGCCAAAGAAGTTCCCGCCACGCGCCGCTGTGACTCGCACGCGCCCGGCTTTATATGCGTCGAACGCGGCTGTGGAAATCTCTCCACGCACTCGTCCTTTGCGGGTGTGCGCGTTGTGCGGCATGTCTTCCTCAAGTGCTTTGCCGTTCATTTCGCCATACATATACAAGTTCTCGACGAGGACCAGCTTCGCGCCACTTCCCGTTAACCCCTCAAGAATGGATTTCTGCAAGGCCGGGAATTTTTTGGGCCACTCTGAATAATTCGGCTGGGCAGATTGATACACCACCCTTGCCCCTCGAGTCACTTCGCGGACGTTGACCTCGTTATAAAGATCTGACGCCACCACCTGCACCCCGGCTGGGGCTTCGTCCATCCTGCCCGAACGGTTTACCATACGGACAGATTCACCGCGGCTGACAAGTTCCATCGCTACGGCGCGTCCAATTGCGCCTGTACCGAAAACTACATGATTGATTGTCATCTTATTTGCCTTTATTCTGTTTCCATTGCCAGTTCGCTGGTTTTATTCACATCAAGTCTTCTTCGAGCACTCTCACGGCGGCCCACTGCCTGCACATGTTCCATGGCAGCCCCGAGACCAAACTTTGGCATATTGCCATACACACTCTCAAATTGATTCGGGTTGACGGTATACGTCTCATGCCAGATGCCAACATTTCCGTCTGCGCCTATGGCCTGGTTGAATTTTTTCCACGGTCCCAAATGTGGATCCGATGGATTACGTGCGAACTTCTCGAGGTCTTCAAACGAGCGCCAGTATTGGATGAGGACAGGTCCGCTGAAGTTCCAGAAGAATTCTGCATGCAGGAATCCCTTCTCAGGATTTGTAAACAAGGTTTGCAGCATCGGTCCCATGGCGGAAGCGACAGGCATCCACTTGTCGAACCGCCACCACTTGTTGATGCGCATTCCGATCAGGAACACCACGAACGGTTGTTGTGTTTTTGCTGTATAACGACCGTTAAAAATTTTGCTCATGTTTTACTCCTTAAAGAACTGCTGCCTGATGGAGGCAAGCTCATACTGATAAAGTGCATCGCCTTTCGCCCCGAACGGTGGGAGATTACCCTGGATCTCCAGCGAAACAATTCCATGGACTCGAGTCCATATGACCATTGCCACTGACAGGGCCAGAATGTTTGCTTCCCCGCCATAGGATTTCCACATTTCAAAGCTGGCTTTATACTCATGTTTAACTTCTGGAAAAGTATTGATGCTCAATTTGCCGGCTGCGCGCATGGCCTCCACCACACTAACAAGGGCACTTAAGGAGCGTATGGAGGAGGGTAATATTTTGTCCGCAGGTCCCTTATAGCCGGGGATGGGGGTTCCAAAAATGAGCAGGTAGCGTTGTGGATATGTATGTGCCCAGTCCCGATACGCCAGGCCGATTGCTTTCATGCGCTCTGCATACTCATTGGCTGGGACAGAATCTCGTGCTTCGATCTGCCAATCACCAAAGGATGTAAATGCGTCGATGATCAGTGTGGTCACTAGCGCGTCACGGTCAGGAAAGTAGTTATAGATGGCCGGCGCGCTGATCGTGAGTTCACGTGCAATTGCCCGCAGCGACAGGGCAGGGGCACCGAATTCTGCGATTTGTTGCCAGGCTGTTTCCTTGATGGCGTCCTGTAGGTTTGGGATCTGTTTACGTTTTGTGGGTCTGACCATATTATCTCCATTTATATTTACACTGTAAATATACAGTGTAAATATAAATCTGTCAAGGGAATCAAAATACCGTTTTTAAGCGGTGTTTCTGAATGTACAACGAGCTGCAATATTTCACACTTGAATGCGTTTCTCATTCATGCTACACTTTTTACGAATGGGTTTTCCGTAGTCCATTTATATAATGTGATGTTCGACCAGCCATTCAACGAAAATGTTTATCGCATGATTCGTTATTCTCAAAGGAGATACTATGCGTAAGATACAGCGTAGTCTGATCATTTTGACCGTGTTTATTCTGCTGACAGCGTTTGCTGGAAAGTCAGCAATCACTTCGGCGCCCCCTGTAAAGGCAAAATGGACTGTCATGGTGTACATCTCTGGGGATAACAATCTTGAAGATTATGTTGTAAAAGACATCGAAGGAGAGCTTGCACCCACTGGCTCAAGTGCGAATGTGCAGGTTGTCGCGCTGGCGGATCGAGGTCCAGGCTATGACACCAGTTACGGTGACTGGCAAACGACCAAGCTTTTCCACGTCACGCAAGGGATGACTGCCGCGCCTCAAAACGCGGTCTCTGATTGGGGGGAACGCAACTTCGGCGACCCGCAAACGTTGATCGATTTTGTGTCATGGACAAAGGCCAACTATCCCGCTGATCATTACGCCCTGTATTTCTGGGGTCACGGCTGGAACTGGCATCCTGATTATGTGATGCTCGACGACACCAGTGCCGATACTCTTGATATGGAAGAGGTGAAAGCCGCCCTCCCATCCATTGGGTTCATTGACATGGTGGCATTCGATGGATGTAACATGGCGTCCATTGAAGTGCAGCTGCTTTGGCACGGATATGCTACAGCGCTGGCACATTCGCAGGAATATGTCGGTTGGGAGGGTGTGCAATATGATCTGGTGCTCGCAAAGTTGGCTGCCAGCCCGAACATGACCGCCGACCAGGTCGCAATTGCCACCAGCCAGAGTGCAAGCGCTGATAAGACATGGTCCGCTGTGGCCGTGGATGGCCGCTTCGACGCGTTGCTTACTGCCGTGGATCAATGGTCTGTCGCATTGAAGAATGGTCTGGGCGTGAATCGTTCCAAATATAATCGTGCCTTTGGCGCAACTCGCACCTTCTGGCAGGCGCCCATGGATAAGGATCTGTATGATATGGCATATGAGATCAACCGCCTTGTCAGTGATACAAATATTAAGTCCAAAAGCTTGGCGCTGATGAATGCTGTCGATGCGGTGGTGTTGCATGAGCGTCACGTTAACGCGTATTCAGATGTGCATGGCATCACGATCTATCACATCTCCAAAGCCAGCGAAAAGGACTCAGATTACCGCTATTATCGAACACTCGACTTTGCCCAGCAAACGGGATGGGATGAGTTTTTGGATGCGTATGCGAGGTAGGGAAGCAGACAGGCAACAGGTACACAGGTAGACAAGAAAACTCCGAGTGGTTGGCTCGGAGTTTTTGTTTGTTACCCATGGCGTGGCGATGATGTTTTGAAAGTCGTAGTGCAGTTTCCTATTTGTTATCACAAGGTCTGTTTATAAGATTGCTCAATAAGATACATCACATCATCAAGTTCAGAGAGATTTGCTAATTTGGTCTCTACATCTCCTGTACCATAATGCCCCAGTTTGGAAACATCTCTACCGAGTTTCTTTGGGTCATCCAGATCCCCATAAGGAATATCCAGCCAGATTTTTATTTCTCTTGATTGAGGGCGAACTTCACAGAAATTCTTTCCATGTTTGTAGCTAATATAAATCTTGTTTGGTTTTTCTAGAATATCATTGTCAACATTTAAAGCAAATATTCGTTCCTTCAAGGCTTCAAAAAGAACTTTTACATCTTCAGATTTACCCTTTAGATGATCGTCAAGTGAATAGACAATTTCCTCGATGGTTTCTGCATCATCTGAAACTATTTCAGCCTCTGTAGGCTTTTCTTTCCTGGATGCTTTTTGGTTAATTGTTGCAAAGATAGAGTCTAAAAATAAAAAGTCGACACCATATCTTCTGTATGTCCAAAGCTGGATATTTGCTCCAATGCGATTGACGGCATATTTATCATATTCAGAGAAACTTTCAGCTACTAAAATCAATCTTGGGCTTGACCAATCTAACTCAATATCGTTTCCCAGAATTTCTTGTGCAACAAGCGTAAAATCACCTTTGTGATCTACAAGCCAGTCAAGATAAAACAGACCCTGATTAATCACATTTTCTTTGCCCGACTTTTTGTATTCGACAATAACAGGGGTGCCATCCTGATCGACACCTAAAGAATCGATTCGACCCCGTTGTCTATCGCCTGTAGTAAACTCAGATGCAACGAATCGAACACCAAGCAAAGCATCTAGATTTTCCTCAAATAATTTCTGTAGTTCCCTCTCGTTTTTGAATGAAGATGGCTTGATTTGGTGGACTGTTTTTTTGTTTTACCTGATAGAGAGGCATAAACCCATCCTTGAATAACGGCAATTATAAACCTGTATCATTGGACGGCATCACTCCTCCTCCGCCACTGAATACTGATCACTGGTTACTGCTTACTAAATTACTCCCAACTTCTTTCCAACCTTCGCAAAAGCATCCAGACCTTTTCCGAGATCATCATTATCATGCGCAGCTGAGATCATGACGCGAATTCTCGCCTTTCCCTTGGGTACTGTCGGGAACCCGATGGACATGGCGAAGACGCCTTCCTCAAATAATTCACGGCTGAATTGTTGCGCAAGCGGGGCCTCACCGAGCATGACAGGTGTAATGGGTGTTTCGCTGACGCCCGTGTCAAATCCGAGCTTCTTCATTTCGGCTTTGAAATAGTTTGCATTAGTCCAGAGCTTGTCCACAAGCTCGGTGGATTCTTCGAGCAGGTCAATCGCCGCGAGACAGGCTGCCGCGTCGGGGGCGGTGACAGCGGAGGAGAACAGGAACGGTCGTCCGCGCTGACGCAGCCATTCGATGATGGTCTTATCGCCTGCGACGATACCACCCATCACGCCGAACGCCTTGGACATGGTGCCGACTTCGATATCTACTTTGCCGTGCAGGCCGAAGTGGTCCACGATGCCGCGTCCGCCTTTGCCGAGAACGCCTTCCCCGTGCGCGTCGTCCACCATGAAGAGGATGTCATATTTTTTGGCGACCTCAACCAGGTCAGGCAGGGGAGCGATGTCACCGTCCATGCTGAAAACTCCGTCAGTGACGATTAAGGCACGGCGGTAGGATGAAGCGTTATCCTTGATCGCGTCCTCCAATGCACCTGGGTCATTATGCTCATAAGGGACGATGCGCGCTCCCGAGAGTCGGGAGCCATCAATAATCGAAGCGTGATTCAATCGATCAGAAAAAATCACATCCTCTTTTCCAACGAGCGCAGAGATGGTCCCAAGATTGGCGGTGAAGCCCGATTGGAATGTGATGACATCCTGTGCGCCTTTGAACTTCGCAAGCCGCTGTTCGAGCTGGACATGCAAGTCCGTCGTGCCCGCGATCGAACGCACCGCGGCGGGGCCCACTCCATATTTTTTCGTGGCTTCCTTCGCGGCTTCGACGATCTTGGGGTGATTCGCCAGTCCCAGATAATTATTCGAGCAGAAGTTGAGCACGTTCTTTCCGTCCACCGTTAGCCATGCGCCCTGCGCCGAGCCGATCGTGCGGATACGGTTGTACAAGCCTTGTTCCTTCAGACCATCAATTTCCTGCGTGAGCCAATCGAGTTTTGTTGACATGGGAACTCCTAGATAGAGATTAGAGAACTGGAGATTTGAGATTGGGGATTGGTAATTTGTAACATGCCTTGCCCAGTTATTATAGTGATTGATGCAAAAACAATTGTCACCGGCTTTCAGTAACAATCGCCCTGACTTTCTCGTTGCGGATCAGGCGGGAAAGCGCATAAACCACGAAACACGCAAGTACATACCATACCCAGGTATTCATTAAGAATGGGAAGAGATCAAAATCCTGAACCCAATATCTATGGCCAATTTTATTGGGGTAACAAGGACCGTAACACCCTGTCAGTTTTAAGAACGTATAGGGAAGTCCCCGGTATTCATCCCAGGTGATCTTTGTTGCAGCGTGGATGCCATATGGAAATGCCGATGATAACAGCCCAAGCAAAATCCACAGACCCAAGATTAATTTGCCAGGTTTTAAAAGTTTCAAGAAACTCATTATGGCTTCTTATCCCGATTTATTATAGCAACTTTACATAGAGCGACTGTCACAAATTGCCAGTGACAGTCGCTCTATTTTTCTTCGGATAAGTCCTCTGCCAACAAACCCAGCTCAACCAGCGCCTCCATCACTTTTTGGATGGCTCCGCTTTTGACGACCACCGTTGTTGGACTTAACGCTTCACCCAGAAACTTGGCCGCTTTCGATTTACGCATCTCCTCCAGGACCTCAGGCCTGGTCACCTTTAAAATGACCTGAGTCTGTACCCGGGCTTCTGTACCGTTAACTTCCCAGCGTTTGAGGGCTTTTACCAGGGAAGGCGGGATTCCTGCATCGGTATGCTTTGCCAGCAATGCAAGCAGGTGCTCGGCTTTCAATCCCTGTTCCCTGGCTCTGGTCAGTGAATGGGTGCTAATGTGATAGCGGTACACATCCTCCTTGGGCTCGTCCCATTCGCAAAAACGCGAAACCTGATAACGTACCACCCGCGCTGCCAGCTGGGGAATGGAGATCAATCCCTGGGATGAGATATGGATTTTCTTATCTTCCTTACTCAGGATATGAGATTCTGAATTTGTGATGCGGAAAGACGTGGGCTCTGCTGCACCCTCTGCGATGCATACATCCACCTGGCCGAGCCAATGCAGGATATTCGTGATGAAGAACTTGATCAGCGCGCCGTCCACCTGGTCCCACGAGGAAAAGCCGCGCAGATATTGACCGTCCGATTGGCGTTTGATGAACCACGAATCGTAATCGCCGGCGGGACGTTGGAAGTCGGCGTACTTTTGTTTGATATCGCGGATGAACGCGCTCAAGCTCCACCATTTTCCTTCGGGGATGGCATCCAGCAGATTCAACAGGAATTCACGTGTCTCCTGCGGCTGGTTTTTCCACTCGCCTTCACAAACAATGCCTGGCACAAGACGCAGCTCATTGAAAGAGTCGCTTTCGATCCATGCATCCTGGAGCATTTTTAATGCATCCTTGCGCGGGCGTTCGAGAAAGGCTTTTACAGCCTCAGTCTGAAGAGTATTGTTTACGATCAACTTCGCAGAAGCGAGCAGATTTTGGAGTGCAGCAACTCGTGCCTGCGAGTACAATGAACTGTCTGCCTCCAACGTTTTACCCATGCGCAACGCGGCCAGGAACGTGGTGGCATCATCCAGAATGGAATCATCTACAGGCATCTCCTGGCCCTTTTCACCAGGGGACGCGGGCCGGCCGAGAGCTTCATTCTCCGCTATTGGCGCAGGTTCGGATTCGTCTTGCGCATCCGTTTTTTCTGTGTCTTCCTCCTGATCGTTACTGATCAATTCAAGCAGATCATCGGGAATATATGCAAATTCCTGCGGTCCCTTTTCGACGTCAAAAAATGCACGTGCCAGCAAGCCGCGGTAGTACAGGACTTCTGCTGTGGAGGATGGCTTGAGATGCGGACGCTCCCGGTCACGTTTGCCTGGTCCCATCTCGCGGATGTCGCCGTATTTCCGTGCGAACGTAACCCAGGGGATCCGCCCGCCCTCAGCCACAAGGGCGCCGATGGCAGAATCGGCCTGGGAGGAGAGGGAGTCCATTAGCTCGGCGAGCAGGTCTGGTTCGAGGAGAGCAGCAGACAATTCCTGCCGCGCTTCATCCACTGTGGTGGAATCCAGTTCGAGTCCCCAAAGCTCCGCGATGATGCGGAGATGTCCAAGGTCTTGTTTGAGGAGGGAGTGAAGGAGGTCGGGCATGGGGCAAGTATACAAGTAGACCGGTAAACATGTCGACTTGTGTACGTATGTAGCTGTTTAGCCTCTCACAACTTTCAAGGCATTTGGCTGTATTTCAAAATTAACCTTGCGGAGATCCGTCCCGGGACCTGCGAAGATCTCTCCATCGGCATGAATATACAGCGGGCGGTTCGCCGTGAGTGAGAACTTTTTGCACGTGCCCATGCGGACCTGTTTGAAGCGTCCGTGTGTGCCTCTCATGACTTCGGGCACAATGCGCAACATCATGGGGCGGCTGACGTCGGTGATCATGGCGTAATGGATGATGCCATCGTCGATCTTTGCATCGGGGGCGATCAGGAATCCGCCGCCTTCCCGTGGACCGTTACATAGAACGAGATAGATCACCTTTTGTTCCCATTTTTGATCGTCGGTCTCGATCTGCATGTGGATGGGGTTGTGATCGAGAACAATCGTTTGGATCACAGATGTAAGGTACATGAGGAATCCGCGAATGAGCGGAATGCGGTGCGAACGGATGGTGACCATCGCTCCGAAGCCGATGCCAAGTGTGTTATCGAAGTATTCCGCACGGCCACGCTCATCTGTCATCAGGCAGAGATCCACGCTGGATGCCTCGCCCTCAATGGCGCGGACCAGTGCTTCAGTTGATTTTTTTGATACATTAAGGCTGTGTGCAAAGTCGTTGCCCGAACCCACAGGAACAATGCCGAGCACGGGACGTCTCTCTTCCGGGATTTTCATGAGTCCGTTGACCACCTCATGGATGGTTCCATCTCCGCCCATGGCAATGACCATGTCATAGCCCTGCTCACCTGCCTTCTGCGCGAGCTCGATGGCATGTCCTGGGTACACCGTGCCGCTCCAGTCCACACCGCCATGTTGTTCTGTGATGGACCGCAGGTCGCGGGCGACGCGCCATGCATTTCCCATATCCGCCATCGGGTTCAGAATGATTTTGACTTTGCGATGCATGATGAGTTCTCCATGGAAATGTCAGCTTGGGTGTAGCGAAGAGTCTCCGTGTTTATTTTAGAGACTCTCCGGGCAACCAGCGCCCTCAGAGTGACATGTTCGACGATTATAACCCCGTAAAATCAAAGGGTTGCTATTCGCCCCCCAGCCTGTGTGATGCTAGTGGACCTGTGATGCCGCGTGCCATTTGAAAGGCGCCACGGCTGTATTTCTTTGCCTGGTAGAGCGCGGTATCCGCGGCGCGCAGCAGGTCAGGTCCATTACGGGCATGGGCGGGGAAGATGGCAATGCCACCCGAAATCCCCAGTTTGAGTCTCCGCCCATCGGGAAGCCTGTATTTCAATTTTTTCATTCCCTCGGTGATCTTTTCGGAAACTACCTGGGCTGAAAACATTTCCGTCTGGCTGAGGATCAAGGTCAATTCATCACCGCCGTAACGGGCCAGGAAGTCTGTGTTGCGCACACCGCGCGCCATCTGGTTAAAGACCGTGCGCAGGACTTCGTCACCTATGGAATGCCCATAGGTATCATTGACAGCTTTGAAGCCATCCAGGTCCATCATAATGACTGCAAAGGAATATTGGTTCCTGTGTGCAGAAAGGACTTCCTCCTCCAGTCGTTCGTCGAGGGCGCGGCGGTTGGGAAGCCCGGTCAACGTGTCGCTATAGGCCTGCCTGCTGATCATTTGATGCAGGCTGGCGTTTGAAATGGCAACTGCTGCCTGGTCGGAAAGCAGGCTTAGCAGACGCAGCTCCGATGTGGAAAAACCGCCGAGTGTTGGACGCGAAAGGTTCATGACTCCCACCACTATCTCACCAACTTTAAGAGGAATGCCAATAATGGACCCTGTCCATTCCTGCGGTGCGGTGCTGAATAGCGGATGGGTGCGCATATTCTCAACGATGATCATTACGCCCTCGCGTGCAACAGTGTAGGTCAGACCGTTTGAGCGCGGTTTTGACCATGGCTTATTGCGTGTGCCATCTGAATCAAGTGCTGCGCCAAAGGACAGTCTATTCCCCTTATAGAGGAAAATATTTACATCGCGGGTATTGTCTATCAATCGCATGGCTTCCGTGACCACGGCATCCAGTACATCAGGCAGGTCCAGGCTGGATGTGAGGTTGATACTTAATTTCTTGAGGGCATCCAGTTCAGCAGTTTGTTGTTTCAACAGCGAAAGGAGACCATGATTGTTGATCAACTGGCTGGCGAGGTTCCCCATCGTATCAATATCACTGGATGAATGCTTTTCCAGTGTCATGGTAAGAATATCAAGCAGCTTGACCAGAGAGTCTCTGTCAGTTTGCGAAACATCCTGTTGTTCAAGAATGTGACGTGCCTCGGCAAGGATTCTTAATCTAGTATCACCCATTCTTATCCTTGTCAGTCCAGTATTTAATCATGAAAAGGAAAACCAGGAGGAGGCTTTTATCGCACTGTAGGTCATTTAAGCAGTTATTATAACAAGCCCGAATGGATAATTGATTGCATGGGCGTTACAGGACGCCCCTTTCCCACCTCCACGCAGGGACCTCTCACTGCAATTAGACTGCTTAATGACATTGTTGACAAGAGTGGGAGAGATGCGTGGATATGTTAAAATGGACACACCCCCTACATGGAGAACACGTGTCAGATATATTACAATCTCCCGATCAGCCTCAGGGCAGGCTTGCCCCCGCTACACCACTAAATCCCCGCCGACGCGGAATCATCATTGGCGCATCCGATGGACTCGGCGCGGCACTGGCACGCTGCCTTGCCCGTGAGGGATATACGCTGGCGCTGCTGGCACGCCGCCAGGAGAAACTCGAAGCGCTCTGCAGTGAAATCAACGGCTCACGTGCCAGCAAATGCGCCCATGCCTACACCCACGATGTACATGAGTATGAACAGGTCCCTGCCCTCCTGCGCAGGATCGTTGCCGACCTGGGCGGCCTGGATCTGGTGATCTTTGCCGCTGGTGTGAACGACCCGCCCGGCGGCGCGGACAAATATAATTTTGAGAACGACCGCAGGATGATCGAGATCAATCTCATCGGCGCAATGGCCTGGCTAAGCCCGGTTGCCGAGATGTTCCAGTCTACCCGTGCAGGTCAGATCGTTGGCATTGGTTCCGTCGCTGGTGATCGTGGGCGCGTGGGTAACCCCGGTTACAACACATCCAAGGCTGGGCTGGCAACCTATCTCGAAGCGTTACGCAACCGTCTCACACGCCAGGGTATCAACGTCTTAACAGTTAAACCCGGTTTCATGCGAACCGAAATGCTCAAAGCTGCCCAGGGTACAACTCCGTTTGCGATCACGCCTGAAACAGCCGCGCAGGATATTTGGAAGGCAATGCAGAAACGCAGGCAGGTAATTTATACGGCGCCCATCTGGCGCTGGATCATGCTTGTTATTCAACATACTCCATCGTTCATCTTCCGAAAGTTGTCTTTCTAAGCCTTATATACACAAGCCGCATGGCGTCTTGTCATCTTAAAACAACCATGTCTCTCACTTTCAACAACTTCACACAACTTGAAAACTTCGGTCATTCTTTACGTGCACCGTCCTACTGCTTCCGCCCGGTTTGCGCAGAGGAAATCCACGAGGTCTTTCACCTTGCCAAAGAACACGAACTGACCGTTACTGCGCGCGGTGCGGGGAAAAGCTACAACGACGCCTCGCTCAACGGCGGCGGCATCATGCTCGATATGTCGGGCATGAACAAGATCCTTGAATGGGATCCCGCCTCAGGCCTGGTACGATGCGATCCAGGCGTTACGCTGGAGCAATTATGGCAGCGTGTCGAGCCGCAGGGTTGGTGGCCTCCTGTCGTCTCAGGCACCATGAAGACCACCGTGGGTGGGTGCCTGGCTGCGAACATCCATGGCAAGAATAACTTCCAAAAAGGGACGATCGGTGAGCATGTGATCGAATTTACGGCCATGCTGCCGACCGGCACACTGGTCACATGTACTCCCACAGAAAACGAGGCCCTGTTCCATGCCATGATCAGTGGGTTGGGGATGCTCGGGATTTTCACATCCATCACCATGCAGATGAAACGCATCCATTCGGGGCTGATATCTGTGGATGCGTGGCATGTGCCAAATCTCAGCCGACACCTGGGTGACCTGCTCGACAATGCTCCCCAGTATGATTACATTGTGGGCTGGCTCGATACCACCGCAGGCGGGACGACCCTTGGGCGTGGACAGATCCACGCCGCGAACAACCTGAAGGAAGGCGAAGATCCAAATGCGCAGGAGACAATGCGTCTCGAGAACCAGTCTCTTCCTTCGCGCCTTTTCGGTGTAATGCCCAAATCCCTATTGCATTATTTCATGCGGCCCTTCATGGTCAACATGGGTGCCTGGGGCATCAATACCGCGAAATATGTTTCTGCACTTCGCAAGCATACATTCAGGCAGCCTCATGCAGCATTCCATTTCCTACTCGATTATGTTCCAAACTGGGAACTCTCGTATGGAAGAGGCGGGCTGATCCAATATCAATCATTTTTGCCGAAGGACACTGCCGAAGAGACATGGCGTCAGATGATCCAGCTTTCTCAAACGCGCGGCCTGCCCTCCTATCTGGGTGTGACGAAGCGGCACCGTCCGGATCGGTTTTTGCTCTCCCACGCAGTGGATGGATTTTCCCTGGCGATGGATTTCAAGGTCACGGACAGCAAGCGGGCCAGGCTGAGTCAGATGTTGAGCGAGTTCGATCGTATGGTCATCGAGGCGGGCGGTCGTTTCTATTTTGCCAAGAACAGCGAGACCTCTGCTGAATCTGCACGAAAATTCCTGGGC
The DNA here is from genome assembly GCA_039932795.1 of Chloroflexota bacterium. GTDB lineage: Bacteria > Chloroflexota > Anaerolineae > Anaerolineales > Villigracilaceae > Defluviilinea. The sequence continues at coordinate 7,421 of JBDTPH010000001.1, read as the reverse complement.
GAAGAAACGATCATAAAATTCAAAGAGCTCAAAAAGAGATGCGACCCCGATACTATACTGGAATCCGATTTATTTAGAAGAGTGTTGGGATAACTATTGGCAAAAAAGTATGATCTGATCGTCATCGGCGCCGGGCCAGCGGGGGAAAAGGGTGCCATGAAAGCCGCGCAGTACGGCAGGCGCGTCGCGTTGATCGAGCGTGAGCCGTACCTGGGCGGCGCGGGTCTCAATACAGGAACCGTCCCCTCGAAAACCCTGCGTGAGTCTGCGCTGTATTTTTCCGGTCTTCGCCAGCGAGGCTTGTACGGCATTGACTATTCGCTCAAGGAGAATCTGACGATCAAGGATTTCATGCATCGTGAGCGAACTGTCGTTGAAAAAGAGCGCAAGATAATTGAGCGGAGTATTCGGAACGAGAATATTTCCCTGATGCATGGGGAAGGCTCACTCGTGGATGCACATACAGTCCGTATCAGCTCATCAAAGAGCAAAAAGGAAATCTCCGGGGACATGATTCTTATCGCGACGGGTTCCTCGCCGCACCATCCACCCGAAATCCCATTTGATCATAAATTGATCTATGATTCCGATTCGATCCTGAATATGGATCGCATTCCCAAAACAATGGCGGTTGTTGGCGGAGGCGTGATCGGCACGGAATACGCCTCCATTTTTACGGCGCTCGGCATACATGTAACGCTGATCGAGCCGCGCGGACGCATCGTTTCCTTTATCGATTCGGAGATCGCCAAACGCCTGACCGATCAATTGGTGCAGATGGGCCTCCAGTTCAATTTCAACGACCGTATGACCGCGATCGAGCCGCGTGGCGATCATATCCATTTAACGTTGGAAAAAGGCGGCAAAAAGGATTTCGAGGTTGCTTTGATCGCAGCCGGCCGGCAGAGCAATGTGCAGGCGTTGGGATTGGAAAAGGTTGGTGTGCAGCTGGGGGAGCGTGGCTTGATCCTGGTGGACGAGAACTATAGGACGAACATCCCGAGTATCTATGCTGTCGGTGATGTGATCGGTTTCCCGGCGCTGGCATCCACGTCCATGGAACAGGCACGGGCAGCTGTGGTACATGCATTCGATCTGGAATATAAGGAGCGGCTTGCCCCGTTCCTGCCTCTGGCAGTCTATGCGATCCCTGAGATTTCGGCAGTGGGTCTCACGGAAGATGAATGCCAGGAAAAGAATATTCCCTATCTTGTGGGTCGCGCCTATTATGAAGAAAATGCCCGTGGACAAATCATCGGGGATATGAGTGGAATGATCAAACTCGTTTTCTCACCCACAGACAAAAAACTTTTGGGTGCGCATATCATCGGGGAGCAGGCTTCCGAGTTAATTCATATTGCATCCCATGTCATGCTGGCAGAAAAGCCCATTGACGAGTTTATTGATGCTGTCTATAACTATCCGACGTTGTCGGATTCATATCAATACGCGGCCTATGATGGGCTGGCAAACCACGCAAAATGGATCGAAGCGAACAAATCATGACCCTGGATATTCTTGACCTGGGCTTTATCGAGTATGAGGAAGCCTGGAAGACCCAGGATGAATACGCGCGTGAGATCGCGCTGGGTATGCGCCCCCCAACCCTGTTGTTGCTTGAACATCCGCATGTGTACACGTTCGGTCGGCGCGGGAAACAGGAAAATTTGCTTTGGGGTGAATCACAGCTGAAAAAAAAGGGAATTGCCATCCACTGGGTGGATCGGGGAGGGGATGTCACCTATCACGGACCCGGGCAGCTGGTTGGGTATCCGCTCATTCCACTGGGCCGTTTGGATTCGGAAAATAAACTTCCCCAGGCAGACTACGTGGGTTATGTCCGTAAGTTGGAGGAAACACTGATTGTCGCGCTGGCGCGGCTTGGGCTGGCGGCAGGACAGAGATCCGGTTTGACAGGCGTTTGGATCCAGGCCGATGTCCATTCGCGGTGTCCGCGCTGCAAACCCGAAGATCGCCGGAAGCCTGCCAAGATCGCCGCCATCGGCGTCAAAGTGGATGCGCGCGGTATTTCACGCCACGGCTTCGCATTGAATGTCAGCCCGAATATGGAGTATTGGGAGGGGATCATCGCCTGTGGCTTACAGGATGAACCCATCGTTTCGCTGGCAGACCTGTTCCCCGAGCCCCCTTCGATGGAACGCGTAAAACAGGAAGTAGTCAATGCCTTTGGCGAAGTGTTTGATTATGAATTGAAATAGAAAAAGAGACAGTCACCCGTATGACTGTCTCAAAATTTCACTTGTAGTACTTCTTTCGCTTACTTCCTACCTTTTTTGGCTTTGCCTTGAAAAGCAGGGGCATTGATCATCACATATTCACAAATTCGTTCATCAAGCATACGAGTGATAATGCGTTCGTCAACCTGATGCTGTTCGATGCTTTCCCTAGCAACAGTGATTACAGTGGGCAGCTCTGCGTTATAGCGATAATTCAATAATTGATGTAATTTTTCCTTCGCCCAGGGAGTGGCAGACTGCGAGCCCAGGTCATCCAGAACAAGCAACGTGGCTGTGCGTACCTCATCGAAGCGGCGGTCGTAGCTGGTCCCTGCGTTGGGACTGAACGCGGCGCGCAAATGATCGAGCAGATCGGGGATCATCACAAATAGGGGAGGGTCACCCAACCCGGCACGATAGTTGGCGATTGCCGCGGCGAGGTGGGTCTTTCCACTGCCATAGGTCCCTTCAAGAACGAGCCAGCCTTTCGGCTTCTCTGAAAAAGCATGGGCAATCTTGAGCGCCCGTTGCAGGGATTTCAATTCATCGGGCCGCAGGCTTTCCTGCGAACGGTCGCTAAATGCCCCAAATGTCTTGCCTGTCAGCAGGTCGAGGGACGATAACTCAGGATGGCTTGTATCCTCCATCGGGCGGCGGTAATCGGGTGCTGCCATTCGAACAGAGCCAACCAGATCGGGATCAGACAGGCGCGAGCGGATGCGGGGTTCGATCTCATCCAATGACAAATTGGTTGTGATCACCGTCGAAAGCTTATTGATGTAGCGGTAATTAATGATCTGGAATAATTTTTCCTGTGCCCAGCCGGTCGCGTTCTGCGTCCCAAAATCATCCAGCACCAACAGCTTTGCGTTGCGTATCTGGTCAAAGCGTTCCTCGAAGGTTGTGTCCTCTGCTCCGTACGCAAAACGCAGCGCATCCAACAGATCAGGGACGGTCAGAAAGAGTGTGGGCACACCCATGCCAACAGCAAAGTTTGCGATCGCGGCAGCAAGATGTGTCTTACCACTGCCATAGCCACCCTGCAGCAGCAGCCAGCCATTTAAATTTTGCGCGTAATGATGGGCACGGTTGTACGCCATTTCAAGTGAGGTGGATTGCATCTCACCCAGACCCTTACGGCCGCGGGGTTTGAAAGACTCAAAAGTCAGGTCTTTCAATTCATCAAGATGACTCAGCGCGAACAGCCGCTCGCGCACCGTGTCGGTGATATTCGCGCGGCGGCAGACACAGATCTCCAGTTTACCGAAATCGGGATGCCCCACGGGTACATCCACGCGCAGGTAGCCCCCGCCTCCACAGTGCGGGCAGTTCGGGTCGCCTGGCAGCTCATTTCTGGGCGCGTTTGCGGAGCTGTTCGATCTTTCGGTCGAGACTCTGTTCGCCAGATTTTTTATCGTCGCGTCTACCTTGCTTTTCGGCACGGCCTTCTTCCTTCCAGTGTTTCAATATGGCTTCACAATATTTCCAATTGCGGGCATTGTGGAGCACGGCTTCCTCAATGGCATCCACCACCCGCTCTGCTGAATACGTATCTTCCGCATCCTTCAGTCTATCTGCGATCAACGGCGTCAGCGGGCCGATATTTTCTTCATACAGCTTGAAAATATTCGGACGTTCGATGGGGGATACAGCCCCGCTACTTTTGGGATTCCATCGTCCGTTCTGGATCGCTTCGACCGTGGCCCGCCCTCTCGGGGAATTCAACAGGAAGTAAACCGCGGCACCTTTTTTAACCTGGAGTATGCTCCCACGCTGCACGGCCTTTTCCAGCCCGGACTTGATCTCGTCCGCCGCGAGCCCCAGCTCTTTTGCCTCAAAACCGGACTCGGTCAGGGCGTGGAACGCACTGTCCATGTGTTGCACGCGCCACAAAAGATATAAAGTGACCTTCAACTCCGCTGCATCAGCGATTTGCTTTAGTAACTGATGAAAGAATGTATCAGGGAATTGGATGAACGTTTCGGAGTCGGTGAAGCCCTTAAAAGTTTTCATTATCTTATGCCTCTCCTGTTTTGGGAGAGGGTTATTCATTCGGCCTGAAGATCTTGGTTGCCGCGTTCTCGAACTTGGCGAGCGCGCCGCGGAATACCAGTTCCACGCTGCCCACCGGTCCATTGCGGTGCTTTGCAATAATGATTTCAGCCACGTTTTGCTTCACGGTGTCCTTTTCATATTGATCAGGACGGTAAATGAACATGACAATATCCGCATCCTGTTCCAGCGATCCTGATTCTCTCAGATCCGAAAGCACAGGGCGTTTGTCTGAACGCTGCTCGACTGCACGCGACAGCTGTGCCGCGGCCAGCACAGGAACATTCAACTCACGTGCCAGGATCTTGAGGTTGCGTGAGATATAGGAAACTTCCTGCACGCGGTTGTCATTCCGCGTATCACCGCCCATCAACTGCAGGTAATCAATGATGACCAGGTCCAGCCCAAACTCCATGTGCAGACGGCGACATTTTGTCCGCAGCTGGAGAGGCGTAATGGCAGGCGTGTCATCCAGGTAGATATGCGTATCACCAAACACCTCGATGGAATGCGTGAACAGCGGCCATTCATCCTCGTGCAACCTGCCTGTGCGCAACCGCTGTGAGTCGATCCCAGTTTCCTGGGCGATCAACCGCTGGACGACCTGTTCGTTCGACATTTCCAGCGAGAAGATGGCAACGTGCTTTTTATGTGTCAGCCCGGCATTCTTCGCAATCGATAGCAGGAAACCTGTCTTACCCTGACCAGGACGACCCGCAATGATCAACAGGTCGGAGGGCTGCAGACCGGTCAGCATTTTATCGAGATCGACAAAGCCGGTGGGCACGCCGTGGATATCATCCGGGCGTTTTGCCAGATCGTCGATCCGATCGTAGTATTCGCTGAGCACGGATTTGATCGGCAGGAGGTCGTGCTTGAGGCGGCGTTCGCTGACATTGAAGACAGCCTTCTCCGCTTCATCCATGACATCGTCAACACTCGTCCGCTCGTTGTAGGCGATCGAAGCGATCGTATTCGCGGCATTGATCATCTTGCGGCGGATGGAGTGTCCCTCCACAATGCGCCCATACGATTCGGCGTTCAGCGAGGACGGCACCTGGTTCACAAGCGACGTCAGATAGGCGGGGCCGCCGATTTCGTTCAACTGGCCGCGGCGGTCCAATTCATCGGAAACAGTTAACAGGTCAACGGGGATGCGCTGTTCGTGCAGGCTGGTGAACGATTCCCAGATCCACTTGTGGCGGTGAATGTAGAAATCATCCGCAGCCAGGAACTGCGCGATGTCATAATAGACTTCAGAGTTAATGAAGACCGCCCCTACAACGGCTTCTTCGGCTTCCCTGTTATGAGGGACTGCCGTGGACGTGGTGGAGGCGGTGGTTTTGTCATCCCCGAAGGGAGCTTCTGGTGGCAGGTAATCGGTCATTTCTTCTTTGGCTTTTTCGGCTTGCCTGATGGCTCATCGTCGTCAGGTTTACCATCATCTTCCGGGTTGTCGAAATCAAGCTTCTCGAGAAAATCCTCGAAGACGGACAAACGCTCGGTCCCTTCCTCGGACAGTGGGGCGGTGGTTCCAGTACTTTCTGGTGACACGTCCTCCTCCTCGCCTTCGGGCATATCCTGTTCAGGGATGATGCCTGCCTCGTTCATGACACTCGAGGCCACAAGGATCGGCACGTGTGCACGCACAGAGAGCGCGATGGCATCCGAGGGACGCGAATCGACCTGCACTTCGGCGCCGTTCAATTCGGCAATGATGTTGCCGTAGAAAATCTCGTTCTGTAACCTGATGATCTCGATGCGGGTAATGCGGGCGTTCAGGGCACCAAAGACATTGTTGAGCAGATCATGCGTCAACGGGCGGGCAGTTTCCACTTCCTGCAACGCGACGGTAATGGCTTCGGCTTCGTATGGGCCAACCCAAATGGGGAGATAACGCTCGGAATCGATCTGTTTCAAGACCACCAGGCGCTGGGGTGTCATCAGGTGCACGCGGACACTATCTATTTGAACTTCGATCATTTCGGGCATGGGGACTCCAACAGTTTATGTACTGTTTATGACTCTTTCATCACGAGTCATGGTGAGGATTTTGTTGTGCCAACCAATAAGGTACTATGTATTTTAGCATAATCAAAGGCTGCTGTCATCGAGTTGCACGATTATTCAAATAGGACTATAATGTTGCTTCCCAATCGGGGCGTGGCGCAGCCCGGCTAGCGCGCTTGCATGGGGTGCAAGAGGTCGGAGGTTCAAATCCTCTCGCCCCGACTGAAAACGGGACTCTCTTTTGAGAGTCCCGTTTTATTTATGTGCCAGGGCAGCACGCGAAGTGAACAACGGCGTCCATACGATCGGCCTGGCAAGCAGGCATTTTTGGGTTAAATATTTACAAATAATTTGAAGCCAATTGTCAAAGTTACCCTATTTTTAGATTTACCCTTCCTAGTATCATTATCCTTGGGCTGGCACTATTGGATTTAGCAATGTGGTTGCCGGCCTGATGTTTGCAGACCGTCCGCTGAAGCGGACGGTCTGCCTTTTCTAATTTAATCTATATCCCTTGTTTGCGAAAGGAACCCTATTTTAATTCTGCGTTAGTAGTTTTCCTCACATAGCTTTGGCTGACTGATATCATTTGCTGCAAACGGCAGTAGTGAGTTGTGACATTTTGCCCTTATTTTCGTCATAGAATATAACAGCCACTAAGTGTTTTATTTTAGAATGATGCGCAGGCTATTGCCATGAATAGAACAAAGGAAAAATTCAAGCGAATCGTGAAATATTGGCGTGTGAGTTACCAGCAGGCAAGTGGACAGGAACGCCTGAACATCGGTCTGTTTGCTGTAATCATGCTGGTTTATACCTGGTGGGCCATATTGGTATTCTAAGCGCCAAAAGAAGGTTGCGGAGTTGAATAGTTTCCAGAGCGCCACAAAGTAACTGGAACAATGGGGAAATAGGATCGCAGATTTATCTGGAGCAGTCTTTATGGAAAATAGCGCAACAGCATGTGTGAGGGGGGTTGTTGCGCGTCCCGGCGCTGGGTGACGGAAATGGGTATTTCAGTTTGACATGTGGCTTGCAAAGCCTCACTCCTTCGATTATCCTTGCAGGTGGGAGTGGTTAGGTCCCGGTGGGCTTCCTGGTCTTCAAAACCTGTGGCGGGTC